>CBFDAZ010000292.1:0-6705 GCA_965602825.1 uncultured bacterium | reverse complement strand
GGGCTTCACGTTCTGTGTGAGAAGCCCCTAAGCGTCAACGCCCGCGAGGGCAAGAAGATGGTGGATGCGGCGGCGAAGGCGAAGAAGACATTGATGATGCAGTTCAACAACCGCTACCGGCCTGAGGCCCAGACACTGAAGGAGTACATCGACGCGGGCGACCTGGGCGATATCTACTTCGCGCGTTGCGGCTGGATCCGGCGCAACGGCATTCCCGGCTGGGGCGGAGGGTTCACGCAGAAGGACACGGCCGGGGGCGGGCCGCTCATCGACCTGGCTGTGCATATGCTCGACCTCACCATGTACCTCATGGGCAACCCGGAGCCGGTGACCTGCATGGCCTCGACCTACTCGGTCTTTGGCCCGAAAATGGAGGCCCTTGGCCCGTGGGGCACCCCGAACAAGAAGGGCAAGTTCGACGTTGAGGAGATGGCGGTGGGCATGATCAAGTTCGCCGGGGGCCAGACGATCCTCCTCGAGGCCTCGTGGGCGTCACGGATCAAGCGGGAGTGGGTCTACTCCACCCTCTGCGGCACCAAGGCCGGGGCGAGCCTGGAGCGGGTGTTCGATTTCGATGGCGACGACGATTCGTCGATCGACACCCTTGAGGTGTTCACGCAGGAGCATGGCGTGCCGGTGAACCGAGAGCTGATCATCGAGCCCGATCCGGCCATGGGCCGCGTCAATGCGGTCACCCACTTTGTGGATTGCCTGTTGGCGGGGAAGGCGCCCATCTCGCCCGGCACCGACGGCTTGCGGATCATGCGGATCCTGGATGCGATGTACCAGTCAGCCGAGAAGGGGAAGGCGGTCGACATCAAGTAGCAGTGTCGTACACTGCTGCGCCCATCCGAACGGCAGGCGGATCGTGGGGCGCTTTGCCAGGCGCTCCACGTTGTTTGGCGGTGCGCAAGAACCGGGCGCAATTGAAAAAGGCGGCGCAACCGAGTGCAGCGACAGGCCGTATGGCTGATAGATGCCCGGGCCCTCATGCGGCATGGCAAGTACATTGCAGGGGCGCGGACGACGCCGCGCGCTGTGACTGATTCCGCCAGACCGGTGGCCCCCTCGTGATGACAGCAACTCGATCTTCAGTTCGGAAGCGTGCGACGTGGCTTAGCGTGGCGTGCGCGGCTCTCGCCGTGGCAATGTCGGCGGAGGCGCAGGAGGCAAGAGCGGCAGTAACGCCGGAGCAAGTGGCGGAGGAGTTGGGGCACGACCTGTCTCAGCCGCTGGACCTCGAGCAGTGCATCGCGATCGCTCTGCGCGTCCACCCGGACATAATGGTGGCGGTCGCTGACCTCGACCGGGCCTCGGCCGGCGTGCGCGCGACGCGTGCCAGTCTGTGGCCGAGCTTCACGGTCTCCACCGATTATCGGGTGACACAGCAACCCACGCGCACAGTCCAGGTCGGGGGCACAATCTTCCCCGCCGGTGGTGGACGGAGCACGGCACGCAACACCCAGGTCGCTGGGGCCCTCAGCGTCTACCAGACGGGCCGCCAGGAGAGCATCTCCCAGGCGAAGCAGTACGCGAGGGCTGCTGAGGCCAGCCTGGAGGACGCACGCCGCCGACTGGCCTACCTGATTGCGCGCGCTTACTACGATGTGCTCGCCGCCGACCGCTTGGTCTTTGTCCAGGAGCAAAGCGTTGCCGTTGCGGAAGACCATGTGGCGATGGTGCAGGCGCAGATCGACGCCGAGGATGCTGCGCCTGTGGAGATCCACGCGGTCAGGAGCCAGCTTCACACGGTCCGATTGCAGCTCGTCTCAGCACGCAACCAGGCAGCGCTTGCGCGCGCGTCCCTCCGGTCGGCTCTGGGGGAGCCGAAGACGGCGATTGAGTTGGTGGACACCTGGGAGGAGCCAACCTCACTGCCCATGCTCGACGAGTGCATCGAGCCGGCGCTCGCGGGGCGACCCGATCGCGCGCAGCTTCGTGCGAACCTCCGCGCCGCGGAACTTGGGGTCCGCCTCGCCCGGCTCGAGCAGAGCCCGCAACTGAACATCGTCGCCCAGGCGGAGTACGGTCGCTACAACAGCCAGTCGGGGGCGAGCTGGACGGTATTCGGCTCTGTCCAGCAGAGCCTATTCGACGGAGGCGCGAACAAGGCCGCGCTGCAGCGCGCGAGAGCCGACCGGCGTATCGTGCAAGCTGAGCTGACGCGGCTCGAGAGGGCCATACGGCTGGAGGTCGAGACCGCGTGGTTGAGCCTGAGGGAGAGCGCGGAGCGGATCGCGACGGCCGAAGCCGGGCGCGTGGAAGCCCAGGCGAACCTCGATGCGGCGCAGCAACGGTATGCCGCAAGTGCTGCAATACTGCTGGAGGTCACGGATGCGCAGGCGAGGGCCACGCAGGCCGACGTTGACCTGCTGCAGGCGCATTACGAGTACAACACGGCTCTGGCGGACCTCGCCCAGGCGATGGGCGGGGCCGAGCCGCGAACCGATAGCGCTGAGGACTGAGCCCGGTTAGCGATGCTCATTGAGATGCGCGACATCCACAAGATCTACCGTATGGGCAAGACCCGGGTCCATGCTCTGGCGGGGATCGATCTCCAGATCGGCACCGGCGAGATGGTCGCTGTCATGGGTCCCTCGGGGTCGGGCAAGTCCACGCTCATGAACATCGTGGGGTGCCTCGATCGCCCGACTCGCGGCGAGTACGTGCTCGAAGGGGATCCGGTGGCCGGACTGAGCAACGACGAGCTTGCCGCCGTCAGGAGTCGGAAGATCGGCTTCGTCTTCCAGACCTTCAACCTGCTCCCGCGCACAACCGCCCTGCAGAATGTGGTCCTTCCGCTGATGTACTCCGTCACCAAAGAGCGGCGCAGGCAGGCCGAGCAGGCGCTGGAGCGTGTGGGGATGGCTGACCGGGCCGACCACAAGCCAACCGAACTCTCCGGTGGCCAACAGCAGCGTGTCGCCATCGCCAGGGCGCTGGTGACCGAACCGGCGATCATCCTGGCCGATGAGCCGACGGGCAACCTCGACAGCAAGACCAGCGTCGAGATCATGCGCATCTTCCGCCAGCTCAACGATGAGGGGGCAACCGTGGTCGTCGTCACACACGACGAGGAGATCGGGGCGTGCGCCAGGCGCATCGTCAGGATGCGGGACGGACACATTGTCCATGACGGGCCCGCCCCGCACACATCTCCTCACGAGATATCGGGGTACGAGGCCGCCCCGGCATCGGACGCGTCGGTGCCGACTGCCGACTCCGAGGGCGAGTCGGCGAGCATGGGATCCTCGACACCCTCGGGGAGTTCGCCGCCCACATCCAGCGCCAACTGATAGGGCGTGAAGTCCTCCTCGAGCTGTCGTGTGCGGAGATCGAAGTAGATGACGGCCTGCAGCGTGTACAGGATCGGCGCTACGATGAAGCCCAAGACAGTGCCCGGGAGGTTGGCCAGCAGCACGCCCGTGGCGTCACCGAAGCTCTCGCGCAGCCCGGGCATCGCTACGTGCTGCATGACCACTTGGAGAGCGGCGGGGACCGCGAACAGGACGAGGCCCGCCAGAACGACCGTAGCGAAGACGTGGCCGAATTTCCCCGGGACGAGGCGGAAACTGCGCAACGCGGCGCCGATCCCACCGAGGTCCTCGACCCCCGCGGCGGCCGGCATCGAGACCAGGTATGTCGCAAGCACAGAGATGGCCGGGATGATGATGACCATCGGCACGACCTGCATCACGACCGGGGGCTCTGCCCCGGGCTTCAGTTGCCCCGTTGCGGCTCCGATGATCAGCGAGAGGATGCTGCCCGGGATTGCGGCGATCATGTATCCGGCCCCCAGCAAGAACAGCAGGACGATCGCGCCTCCGACCAGCTTGAGGAGCCGCCCGAGCACGAAGTCCCAGGCCGCCCCCGGGCCGAACTCGCGCCCGAGCGCCCGCTCGGCCAGCATCTTGGCGACGGCGGCGGCGCCCGCGAAGGCGACCATCAGCGACCCGAGGCCGCCGACGGCGAGACAGGCCCCGGCCATGGCGAAGTCAAACCACGGCAGGGCTGCGAGGTCCATCTGCGTGGGGTCAAACCGCCCGGACTGCATGGTCTCCAAGAAGTCTACCAGACCGCTTTTCCCCATCAGGTACTGCCCGATCAGGCTGATGACGGTCACTGGCACCAGCATCGCGGCGACCGCAATGAAGGCCGCCCCGGAGTTGGCGAAACACTTGTGGAACGCACTGGCAAGCAGTTCGGTGACAGGCTTCGATTCGAAGAAACGGGTATCGACCGAGCTCATCAAGACAGTCCTCCTCTTCGAGTTTCCGGGGGGCCTGCAACGAAGTTGCCCTCACAGGCGGACGCTGGTGTCCTCTCGGTTGTGTTGGCTTCAGGCCGCGTGATCTCCTCCGGGGCCGCGAACGCTTCGGGCAAGGTGGTCTTGCATGTCACGCAGGGTCAAGATCGGGTGTGCTGTCTTCATCGTGCTGACCGCGGCGGGGATCATCATCCCCCTGCGGGTAGTGAAGGCGCGGGTGGTCGAGGTCGATGTCGAGCCCATCAAGAAGGCCGATATCGAGGAGACTGTCAGTGCTGTCCCCGTGGCGGGCCAGCCAGCCGGCATGGTGAAGCCTGACGAGGTCAAGGTCATCCCAAAGATGGGCGGCGAGGTGATGAACCTGCTGGTGGAAGAGGGGGATCGGGTAGAGCAGGGCCAGGTGCTGGCGTACCTCGATCCGCGCTCTCTCGACTCGGAACTCCGCCAGGCGCAGGCCGCTACTTCCGCCGCGCAGGCAAGGGTATCGAGCGCAGCCGCCGACCTGTCCGCTGCTCCGACCCGCGCCGAGGCGGCCATCGACGAAGCGAGGGCAGCCGTCGATCAGGCAGTGGCAAGCTATCGCACGGCTTTGCGCGGAGCCCGCGAGGAGGAGATCGAACGCGCCCGGGAGGCCGTCGTGCAAGCGGAGGAGAGTCTCGCAGAAACCGAGGCCAACCTGGCGACGCTCGAACGTGGTGCTCGGCCGGAGGAGATCGCGTCGGCCGAAGCCGCGCTGACTCAGGCGGAGGCCCAGGCCGAGGTATCGCAGGCTCAACTGGATCTGATCAAAGCCGGGCCGCGGCCGGAGGAGGTGGCTCAGGCGCAGGCAGCTCTGGATGAAGCGGAGTCGCAGCTTGGGCTGCGGAAGAAGGAGCTGGAATCGCAGAGCAAGCTGGCCGAGGGTGGGTACCTCGCGCCGAATGCCCTGAGAGCGGCCCAAAGCGCCTACGATGCAGCTTTGGCCAACCGGAATGCGGCCAAGGAGCGGCTCTCGTTGGCCAAACAGCCCTATCGCGCAGAAGAGATCAAGCAGGCCGAGGCGGACCGCCGGCGCGCTCAGGCCGCAGTTGAGCGTGCGGAACACGACCTGAGACTGCTGCGCACACGAACGACGCCGGAGGAGTTGGCGGCAGGCAAGGCCCGACGTGACGCCGCTGCCTCGCGCCTCAAGGCGGCCCGAGCCGATCTCAAGCTCGCTGAGAACCGGACGACTCCCGAGGAGCTTGATTCGGCGGAGGCCTCAGTCAGACAGGCGAGAGCTGCGG
Source organism: uncultured bacterium (assembly GCA_965602825.1). Taxonomy (GTDB): domain Bacteria; phylum Armatimonadota; class Zipacnadia; order Zipacnadales; family VGFC01; genus CBFDAZ01. The sequence continues at coordinate 1,173 of CBFDAZ010000292.1, read as the reverse complement.
CGCGCCGTGCCGAGGTCGAGCGCGTCAGCGTTACCCAGCGCGAGCTACAAGTTGCCGAGCTCCGAGCTGGTCTGCGCCAGACTCAGGCGGCCCTGGACCAGGCGGCCGAGCGAGCGGGGTACACGACTATACAGGCCCCGATTGACGGCGTTGTCACGCGGCTGAACGTAGAGGAAGGGGAGTACGTCCAGGGCGGGGCCGTCCCGCTGCCGAGCGCGGAGATCGCCATGCTCGTCATCACGAGCACCGAAGGCATGTGGGTGGAGGCCAACGTGGACGAGGCCGACATCGATAAAGTCGAAGTCGGCCAAAGAGTGACGATCATCCTCAGCGACAACTCTGAGGTGCCCGGTCGCGTGCATCAGGTCTCTCCGTCGGTCAGGCTGGTCCAGGGCGATGTCCGCACCTTTGCGGTGAAGATCGCCGTGGACGAGCCGACCAGTCGGCTGCGCAGTGGGATGTCGGTGGAAGCCGATGTCATCGTCAAGTCGAACAACGACGTTGTGTCGGTCTCGGCATTCTCCCTCCTCGAGGACAAGGACGGCAAAGACTTCGTGTACTTGCTTGAGGACGGCAGGGCGAAGAAGCAGACGGTCACCAAGGGGGCCGAGGGGATCGAGCGGGTGGAGATCACAGAAGGCGTCAAACTGGGGGATCTGGTGATCACCTCCCTCGAGGCCAAGGGGTTGCGTGACGGAGCCAAGGTGAAGGTCCGCAAGGAAGACGAGGATGATGACGACGAGGAGCCCGAGGACGAGAAGGAAGAGGAGCCCGAGGGTCCGACGGGGTCAGTCTCAGTGGGAGTCGGCGAATGAACGTCCTTGAGAGCTTCCGGGTGGCCTTCGCCGCCATCATGACGAACAAGGGACGCTCCTTCCTGACGATGCTTGGTGTCACTGTCGGGGTCGGGGCGGTGATTCTGCTCATCTCGGTCGGGGAGGGCGCTCGCGGCGATGTAGGCGAGGAGTTGATGGACCTCGGCAGCAACCTCGTGATCCTCATCCCGGGCCGCGACGAGACCCGCGGGGATGCGCATCGGCGGCGGGAGGAGCAACGCAGAGGCCGCCGCCGGCGTGAATCGGTCACGCCGCTGAAGATGGATGACCTCAGAGCTCTGGAGCGGTACTGCCCGTCGGTTCAGGCGATCGCCGGCGCTGCCGAGCAGCCCGGCGA
>CBFDAZ010000291.1:0-6731 GCA_965602825.1 uncultured bacterium | reverse complement strand
GTGTGTGACATGGACCGAATCATGGAGATCGGCCGGAAGCACCGCATCCCGGTGATCGAGGACTGCTCCCACGCCCATGGGGCCGAGTACAAGGGCAGGAAGGTCGGCTCGATCGGCGACGCGGGGGCCTTCAGCCTGCAGGGGAGCAAGGCCATGAGCGCCGGGGAAGGTGGCGCGCTCATCACGGACGACGAGGAGTGCTTCAACCGCGCGTGCCTGATCGGCCAGGCCAACCGGTGGGGCCTGGACCTGCCCGGCGAGCGGTATCAGGAGCTGCAGCCGCTGGGCCTGGGGATGAAGCTCCGGTCCCACCCGCTGGGGATCGGCATCGCCCTCGTACAGCTCCGCAAGCTCGATGATCTCAATGCCTCACGTGGCGCGTTCATCCGCGAGGTCGAGGCCGGACTGGCCGACATCGACTGCCTCGATCCGCTGTACGTGTACCCAGGAGCCAAGCGCGGCGGCTACTACGCCTTCTCGCTGATCTACCATCCTGACAAGTGCGGGGGCCTGCCGACTACGGAGTTCCTGGAGCGCTGCAAGCGGGCGGGCCTGAAGTGTGGGGACGGCTGGTACCCGCTGCTGCACCGGTTGCCGCTGTTCGCAAAGGGCTTCGACGTGTTCACGCGCGACCGGGGGCCGCTGGGGGAGGGTTTCCAGGGCTACAAGGAGGGCGCTCTCCCAGTGACGGAGGATGTTCGGGAGCGACTCGTCTTCCCGCCGGTCCTGTCGAAGCCCAAACCGGGCGCCGCGGAGGCGTACGTGGCGGCGCTCAAACGGGCCGCCCAGGTCTGACAACTGCGTCAGCGGCTACTGCTGCATGGGTTGAGGCTTGCCCACGAAGGTCAGGACGAGGTTGGCGTACTGCCCGTTCCACCTGTAGAGGGACGCGCCTTCCTGAGACCATGCACCTTCGGCCGGCGCGCCGATGTCTTGCGGGCGGATGCGGTCTAGCTCAATCGACTCCTGATCCCCTTCGGGTAAGCCGTCGTGGCAGATGAGGTAGGTCTCGTCTCCGACGCGGACGAAGCCGATGCCGACGACTGAGGTGCAGGCGTCCACGCGCCGGCGGGCCTCGGCGAGGCCGCTCCTGGCGTCGGGGTCGTAGCAGAAGGTCAGGATCACGGGCTGGTTGGCGCGGATGGCCTCGGCATAGCGCTCGAAGTCGGCACGCTTGTCGGCGTTCGCGGAATAGCGGACGCGCTCGTCGATGTCGGCAGCGTATCCCCTGGACTCCAGGAGCCCCTTCAACCCTTCGTCGATGTGCCAGGCGATGGGCTTGCCGGGCTTGTCGCACTCGCAGAACTCGGCGAACACACAGGCCGTCGCGATCAGCAGTCGGTCGCTCTCGCCCGGCTTCCGCAGGCCATGGAGGTCAACCATGCACGCCATCGCCGTCGCGTGCGAATTGCGGAAGAGGGGAAGGGGCTTGCCCGGTCCGGCGATGGTCACGACTTCAGGCTGTGCGGGCCCCGCCACAGGGCTCGCCGCGGTGAGGATGAGGAAGCCTGCCCGGATCACGTTACTCCGCTGCCAGAACATGCGCATAGACGGGAATCTTAAGGGTCTCCTCGCCGGGGACATCGGTTGTTAGTACCAGCTTCGTGTCGATGATACCGGGCCGCTCGGCGTTGAGGGTCACGCCCAGCTCCCACTCACTCGGGGTCACCTGAACGGGGTCGCTTACGCGGACGCCGGGCGCGTCGAGCTTGGCTTCCTTGATGGTGAAGGGTGTGCCGGACTCAGATCGCACTATGAGGACCCGTTCCTCGCGCTGCCCGAACTGCATGAAGCCGAAGAAGGCGACGGCTGCAGTCACGATCAGATCGCTTCGGACTCCCACCCGGATCGGCACCTCCACGAGCGGCGAGCGCGTGTTGCTGGTCTCGACACGCAGTGTAGCTAACCTGCCTCCGGGCGGCGTGGCACTTGCCGCAGTTACGAGGATCGCCCAAACCCGCCTTTGGCCACGTTCTTGGTCGCCGATACAGTGCGCAGAGATAGCTGGGTCGTCCACGGAGACCCGAAGCAAACGAGTGTGCTCCGGAGCGGAGACGAAGATTCTCCTAACGCTCGGGTTGCCCCTTGAGGCGAGCATGTCCAGGCGCTTGGGAAGAACGGTGACGGCGATCGGAACATCGCCGGCAACCGTCACATAGGCTATCCGCCTCACGGGATCATCGGTGCGTATCTCGATAGCTGCCACAAAACGCCCGCCCCCGCCGCTGTTCGCCTTCACGATCACATGCGCGCTCTCGCCGGGCGGCAACCCCTCGCGATCGACAACCGCGCTTGGGCCACAACACCCTCGGGGCGCCAATGCCAAGTGAAGGTCGGCGTCCCCTGCGTTGGTGACCACAAACTGGCGGACGATGTCCTGGTTCGCGCTGACTGCGCCCACGTCCACGTGCGCCTGCCTTATCGAGAGCAACGGGCGCGCACCAGGTGGTCCTACCGGGCACATGGCGTACCCCGCGTAACGGTCCCTCAGGCCCTCCCACGCGACCATCCGGAGTGCGCCGCCGTCCAACAGATGCGTCACACTTCCTTCTTGATTCAGGGCAACGACAAAGTGCTCAGGGGCTCGTAGCACGAGGATGACAGGCGAGCGGAGGCCCCGGACAGCCTCCAACGAGCACTCGAGGCCCTGCAACTCGACGGCGTGAGTTGCGGCCGCAGCCTGGATATCGAGGAGTGAGTGTGGCGGAGTGCCGCGGAAGCCGAGTTGCGTAGCATCCGCCCCGCGCATTGGCTTGCCGAGGATACGCAGTAGATCCCGAAGGCTCGCCACAGCACAGTCTTCCGCGCCTGCCGGCGCTGCTGGAAGCATGACGCACAGACAGACGCAAACCGTCCACCAATGCGGGGGAAGCTCTGTGGATCGAGGCCGACGCCGCTGCATTGTCCCGGCGCTCCTGTGCCTTGCTCTGTGCCGCCAATCCGGTGCTTTCCCGCCCACTGGTGCGTCCGTGGCGCGTCAGCCCGGAAGCTTCTTCTCGACCACCGCTAGTCGCAAGGCGTCGCGCACTCCCGGGGGGGAGGGTGGGAGTTGCGCGTCGCCTGCGCGGAACTCCTGCAGCTCCGTGTCCCAGATCCTCCCGTACGTTGCCTCTGGCAGTCCCGCCAAGTCGGGCGCGTGCTGACGAGTCCGCGGCTCCATTACCGTCCCCACGGGTAGCCACACAGGGAAGGCGAGGCGGTCGGCGGCATCGGTAGGCTGCAGTCGCTTGACACGGACCGATTCGGTGCACTCAAGCGGATCGTCACACACGCCGTCGTCGTGGTACTGCCAGATGGTCGCCTGCCACGGCAACTGCACCCTATCATCTCGGCCCAGGGGGCGGAAGTCGTCCCACAGGACACGGGTTGCAGTGCCCGAGTGCAGGCCGGGGTCGGCCGACACAACGATCTTCTGGTAGCCCCGTGCAACGTTCAGTTGGCTGTCTAGCCAGAGGGTCGTCAGCCACACGCACGCATTCTCGGCGTCATCAAACGCCATGGACACGACGTACGTGTCGTTGTCGCCTCGACCCACGCCGGTGATCTTGCGTTCGGGTCTGTCGCCCATGTAGTTGGCGAGCAACTCACTCAAAGGTGTAGAAGGATACGCCAGCCCGAAGTACGCCCCTAACTCGCTGCGGATCCGCTGCGGTATGTCCTTGGTGCCCAGCGGACGGACATGCAGGACAGGGCCAAGATTCGCACGCGATAGGCTGTATACATTGGCCCCGTCGGAGACCTCCACGCGGTAGAGGTCACTCAGCTGCCTGGTTTCGGCGGCAAAGCCGGGCTCGATCCACCGGCTGTAACCGCGCATGAGCCCCTGAGCGTGGAGTTCCCAGACCGTCTGGGTTGACTCTCGGAACGCGAGGGCCACGGCCGACCGCTCCCTCCGCAGGTCGGGTCGCGCCGCGAACTGAGGGCGGTCTTGCCAATATCGCGGAGTGTACTGGCACATCACGACGAGGCTCGCAGTGAGTGGTCCAATGGAACTCTCGTGCCAGGCCAGCCCGTGAGCCAAAGTCCGTACCGCGTTCAGATCCGCTTGGGTCTGGCTGGCTGCGTTCGCCGCGGATCCGACCAGAACCAGCACAACCAACAGCGCAAGGTTCTTCCGCATCCCGATCTCTCTCCCCCCAAGGCAAGTCAGTCCCCAGCGCCCGCTCTCCCGCAGGGCTCCGCAGGGCGGCGTCACGAGCCCACGATCAGCGGCAAGCACCGGCTGCCATCTCCCTTGTTTCACCGGGCCTCGCCGGCCCACACCGGAAGGCGGTCGCCCTCGTCAGTTGCTACACGTGCACGTCTTCATGACGGTCTCGTCGTCATGCGAAGCACCGTTCATCCAGCCCACGCACCACCCGGTCCCCGGGGCGTAGTCGCACGTCTCGCCTTCGCCCTTCTCGTGTTGCGCGAAGTGGATGCATCCCACCTGTGGGTTTGACAGGGTGCAGTTCTTGTAGTGCCCGCCCTCCGGGAAGTTGGGACAGAACATCTCTATGGTTGGGCCGTAGGCCTCACACCAGCCGGGATGGCCCTCCCAATCCCGGCAGAAGCCTTCGACGTCGTCGCACAACCTGAAGCCGCAGTCCCACACGTCCTCAGGCGGCGGTGGTGGCTCCGCCGCGGCCCTGATGGCTGACATCTCAGCATCTGATAGCGGCCGCCCCTCTGACGTGCCTGCAGTCACCGAGCCGAGGGCGCACGTGGCTGCGAGGAGCAGACATACAATAGCAATTGCTACCGTTCTCATCCCCTTCACTCTCCCGTTCGTTGTTACCGCTGCCAGCTCGACAGAACACGCGGGTCTCTACGGCGGCCTCACCTCCCCGTAGTACCTGACTTCGACGGCAGGCTGTGTCGCGACGCTGGTCCTGACCCAGACGCTGCCCTCAACGGCGCCTGGCGTCTTCGGCGATCTTAGAGTTGCGTGGAGAAGCCAGCTTCGGCTCTCCTGCCTGACCGGGTCGACCGTAACCAGGTCCTTGTCGCCACCCTCGACACCGACAACGTCGAAGTCCATCGCAGCACTGGACAGTACGACACTGACCGTCTTGGTCTGGCCCCCAGTCACTGAACCGAAGAACCACAGGCTGGGCCGGCAGATCAGCTCCGGCCTGACGCTCAACCGCACGGGGATGCTCAGAGTCCTATCGACCTCGTCATGTAGGGCGAGCCGTATCTGGCCTGTGTATGTCCCCCACGTGAGTGCCTCGCGCACCGCCACCTCGTAGCCTTGGCTCCGCCCAACATGGTGCTCGCCGACGGGCTCGTCAACATTAGATACGGATAGCCACCGGGGGACAGACTCGACGACGAGCGGTGTGCCGCTCGCCGCGATGACCGTCAGCCGCGTGACCGGTGTCGGGCGGCCGGGTCCAGCGATCAACTCCACGCTCCGAGGATGAGCAGTGAGGGGCGGCATCTTCTGCTGCGCCTCCAGTCTTTCCAGGATCCCGCGTGTCCGCGCGGCTATCCCTGCTGCCCGCTCTCCCCCCAACATGCCCGCCAGGTCATCAGCCCGCGCGAGGGTCGCTGACAGGTGGTAGTGGGCAGCTTGGCTGTCGCCCCTATGGTACGAGAAGTACCCAATGACCCACGAGGCGTATGTGGCAGCCAGGCTGCCGTGCGACCCCGCGGCGATTGGGGCCAACAGCCGCTCCGCCTCGCGATCCTCGCCGCCCTGTATCAACTCATCGGCACAGTCGAGGGACGCCACCACCTGCCCCCAGCCGGTGCACTCGCTGATGGCCTTGCGATAGTACGCTTGGGCTTCTTCGTCGCGCCCGAGCTTCCGGCAGATCCGGGCGGCTTCGACGTACCCCTCACTCCGCACGTCGTAGCCTCTGGTCATCTCGGGTGTGCCCCATTCGGCGCACTTGAGGAACCAGTCCAGCGCGCCTTCGAGGTCGGAGGCCTCCTGGCGGCACTGAGCGATGCGGTAGGCCAACAGGCCCCGTGAGACGCGACCGGCCGTGGGGCCCTCGGGCAGACGCTCCAGCAGCGCCTCGAAGGTCTGCTGTGCTGTCTCGCCGTCACCGCCCCAGAGCTGGATCTCGCCCAGAGACAGGGCATCGTCCAGCGGCAGGTCGGTGGGGTCCCGTTGCTCGAACGGGACTGAGACTTCCATCGCCGCCCAGAGGGTGGAAGCGACGCCGAAGCGCTCGCCTTTCCGAGGATGCTCCCGGCGGAAGCGCCGCCAGATCGCGGAGAGATCCGCGACCGCAAGCCCGTTCGCCTCGATTTGCTCGCGCCAGCCCTCGGCGGAGGTGGTGCCCTGTGCGAGGAGGCCGACGAGCAGGCTTTGCACTGCCTCCGAGAGAGCGGACGAGTTGACCGCGGCCACCGCAAGCTGCCGGGGAGCCTGGATAGCCTCAAGATGCACCGCGTCGATCGGCGTCCGGACTGGCGCGTCAGCGCGCCCGGGGAGCTGGATGCCTTTGAGGTGCAGGGCGCCCTCGAGCGTTCTGCCGAGCTGCTTGCTCCAGTTGAGGTGGACCGGCTGCGTCTTCTCGCGCACTTCAGGAGGCAGGTCGTCGAGGTCGGCCGCGATCGCGGGCAGTTGCGGCGTGACCAGGACTGCGGCCACGAACGCCATGCAGCCTCTAGTTGCGCTCCCCCAGATCGTCACCACGTCACTCCTCCTCGTCAGAAGTCCAGCAGCGGGTTCCCGCCCTCTCCCTGCTGCACGTACTGCAAGAAAGCGTTGGCGCGGACGAGGTTCAGGTCCTTGG
>CBFDAZ010000290.1:0-6732 GCA_965602825.1 uncultured bacterium | reverse complement strand
AGCGCGGAGAGGCTGGGCCGCTTCGTGCGGACTCTGGCGCTGCCCGGCGTCCGGGTGTGCCTCGATCTCCGGAAGGCGTTCGGGGAGGGTCTCGACCTGGCGAAGCTGATCGCCGCGGAGGGCGACCTGCTGGGAAACGTCCACGCCGCGGGGATTGGCAGGCGAGGGAAGCCCGCGGGTCTGGAGGTCGGCGGCATCGACTGGACGGAGATGGTCCGGGCGCTGGCGGGAACCGGCTATCGGGGCGCCGTTGTCTACGAGGGCCCCAGACGCGACGCGGAGGCGTCGCTATCCGCTCTGCGCTGCACGGTCGATGAAGCGCTACGGGTGAGCTGAGATGAGGCTGGTTACGTGCCCGCAATGTGGGCATGAGAATCGCGTGTCCGTGGTGGTGACGATCTGTGACCGCTGCGGCGAGGACATCAGTGCGGTCTCGCCGGCTGAGGAGGCTAGGCTGCCTCAGCCCAACCGGGACGTCGGGCGGCCGGCCGAGGCGTCGCCTGCTATCGCGCCGGCGGCGGACCAGGCAAGCGCTCGGGAGATAGTAGAAGCACCCCGGGGCATCCCCGTGAGCCTGGTTGGCCGCGTGTTCCTCGCGGCTCTGGCAGTGGCGATCGGTCTCATCGGGAGCCAGAGCGTCCGTATGGGTAGCGCGATGGCCTCGGACCCTCAGATAGCTGGATCCATCGCGATCCTGGCTGTCGCTGCCGCGGTGATCGGGCTGGTGGTCCTGCTCGTGGGGTCCAGCTCGCGCCAATCAGAAGGTCTCGGGCCGGCAGTCCGAGCCATAGGCTTCCTGCTGGCCTGCTTCGGGACCCTGGCCGCCGTAGCCTTGGTCACTGAGGGAACTCGGGAGTTGCCCCGGGTGGAGACGTTTGGGGTGCCGGACATGAGCCCTCCGCCATTGCCGATGGGGCCGATGCTCGATCCGGAGACAGGTCAGCCGATGCCGGGCTTCCCCGCCTTCCAGGGGTCGCCTCCTGGCCCGGAGGGCGAGGGACCCGAGCCACCGGGTATGCCTCAAGCATCGCCGGATGAACCTCCGACTGCAGCGGGGCAGCCACCAGGGTGAGCCGTTGCGGCCAGTCCAGTAGCGCCCGTGGTCGGTTAGGTAGAGTGATGGAGAAACTGCAGGAGTTCGCAGCACAACTGGTCGAGAGCACCCGCGAATATCTGTACATTCGGCCGGAGGACCGCCTGCTGATACTCCGGCCGAACCGGACTCAGCATCTCAACCCTTCGGCCTGCGAGATGCTGACGATGCTGTACGGCCAACCGCAGCCGGACGCTCGCGCGGTGGTCAGCTCGACGGCCGCGAAGTATGGTGTGTCTGAGCTACGGGTTGCCAAGGACCTCGACAACCTGCTCGTCTCCATCCACAAGCTGCTCAACGACTCGCCCATGGAAGCCCCGAGTGTGCGGATGACGCCCTTCGGCACGCACGACATCAAGTTCCCCGTGCTGTCGGAGATCGCCGTAACCTATCGCTGCACCCACCGCTGCACCTTCTGCTATGCGTCGGCCGGATACCGCGGGGCGCGGGCCGAAGAGATGTCAACCGACGAAGTCAAGCTTGTCATTGACCGCATCTACGACGAGGCGCACGTGCCGACGATCTCGTTCACCGGCGGGGAGCCCACCCTTCGACGCGATCTGCCCGAACTCATCGCCTACGCCAAGGCGAAGGGCATGAGGGTCAACCTTATCACGAACGGGATCCGCTGCGCGCGACCGGCGTATGCGGCGGCTCTGAAGAGCGCCGGCCTCGACTCGGCTCAGCTCAGCCTGGAGGCGGCTGATGCCCAGACACATGACGCGATAACGGGCGTGCCGACCTCCTTCGAGAGGACGGTCCGCGGCGTCCGGAATCTGCGTGCCGCGGACATCCACACCCACACCAACACGACGATCTGCCCGGAGAACCGGGACCGTGTGGTGGAGCTTGTCGACTTCGCGGCCGACGTCCTCGGCAGCGACTACCTGAGCATGAACATGGTCATCCGCACGGGCGGGGCGACCGTTCACGACGAACGGCCGCGAACGATCGAGTACTCGGAGATCGGCGACATTGTTTCGCCGATCATCGACCGGGCGCGCGAGCGGGATCTGCGCCTGGTGTGGTACTCGCCCGTACCGTACTGCATCTTCAACCCCGTGCTGGCCGGGATCGGCTCGAACTCGTGTGCTGCGGCTGACGGCCTGCTGAGCGTGGGCCCATCGGGCGAGGTACTCCCCTGTTCGAGCTTCGAGGAAGGCATCGGCAATCTGCTGCAGCAGAGCTTCGAGGAGGTCTGGCACAGCCGCACCGCCCTCTACTGGCGGCAGAAGGAGTTCCTGCCCCCGGTGTGCCGATCGTGTGAGCTCAAGGACATCTGCTGTGGTGCCTGCCCGCTCTATTGGGACGATGTCGGTAGCTTCGAGGAGCTGCTGGCTCAACACGGTGCCGCGCCGCCAAGACGAACGGGTCGCGTCGCCGATTGGGTCTGGCGATGGAAGCGCCGTTACCTCGGTCGCGCGTGCGGCGTGGGACATGGCAAACGCCGCCCCTCGCGCAGAATCGAAAGGCCGGTGTGAGAATGTCCTTTGACGACCTGGCGACGATGATCGGCTACTTCGAGGAGCAAGAGGAGAAGATCCAGCGCCTCGTCGCCGAGATTGATGAGATCAACCAGGGCATTACCAGTGAACTGGTCGAGGCACAGGACCAGACAGAGACGGCGATTGCCACTGCGGTCTCTGTGGCCGACGAACAGCACGATGGACTGGCGCCCTGGCTCACGGAAGCTGTGGAGGCGGAGCTGCCCGCCATGCGCGAGGCCAAGACGGACCGCCGGGCAGAGCTGGAGAAGCTGATCAGCGGCCTCTACGAGCAGCGAACCGAGATCGAGGATCAGGATGCGCAGCAAGTCGAGGAGTTGGCGAACGCCAATCCCCAGTTGAATGCCCGCGAGGAGGAGCTCAAACAGCAGAGAGCGTCGATTGAGGCGAAGGTCGCCGAGATCGAGACTCAGTTGCGCCAGGCGGGTGGCGGCCTGGGGTGGCTGACGCGTTTCGGGTGGATCCGGGAACTGCGCAAACAGCACCAACAGCAGGCCACGGCCCTGTACGGTGTGCGGGAACGCCTGCGGGAGGTGCGAACGACCTGGGAGAGGACCCAGACGGAAGCGCAGGACACGAAGGAGCGACTGCAAGCGGCCTGGCGGTTGCGTACGGCCGAAATCGCGAAGCTGACCCAGGAATTGGACGACCTGACCGATGACTTCGAAGGGACGTGCCGGCGCGCCGCCATCGAGGCGCTGATCCGCGAGCGAGAGTCCTATGAACCGGCCGGCTCGACGGCGCTGGACGAGGCCCTTCAGGGCGTCGTCGACTGGCGGCAGCGACATGCCGACTGCGAGAGCGGAGTCATCGCGGTCTCGGAGATCATGGGGCTCCTCAACGGCGTGCACGAGGGGATGGGGCGGATGCGGGAGAGCATTGAGGGCGTGAACAAGGAGCAGGACATGCACGCCGAGCTGTCCACGCTGCAACTTGCCGCGCCGCCCGCGTTCCTCCAATTCCACCAGATGTGGGATGCCCTGCTGGAGACCGTTGTGGACGAGAAGCGCTCCATCGAGCATCCCAAGGCCTTTGCCGACATCGTCCGTGAGGTGACTGAGACCCGGCTCTCGAACGAGAACATCAACGCGATGTTCGAGACAGCCGGGAACGTCCTGACCGAGGGCACCGAGCAGTGGGATTGAGAGCCGGACAACCGCAGTGCGGGCGCAGGACCCGAGCGCGGGCCGGTCCCTGGCGAAGACACGCTCATCCCCCAGTGACGGTCGTCGTTCCCCTCTACAACAAGGTTCAGTACATCCGCAGGTGTCTCCGGTCGATCCACCGACAGACGGCTCAGGCCGCGTCCATCATCGTGGTGGATGACGGCTCGACCGATGGCAGCGCTGGGGCGGCCAAACCGCTCCTGCGGCCCATGGACCGCCTGGTCCACCAGGACCATGCCGGCGCCAGCGCCGCGCGCAACGCGGGCGTCGATCTTGGCAGGAGCGAGCTCGTCGCGTTCGTGGATGCCGACGACGAATGGCTGCCCGCGCACCTCGACCTGCTGCTCGAACTTCACCACCGGTTCCCCGAGGCGGGGGCCTACGCAACCGCCTACCGGGTCAGGGATGCTCGCGGCCGCCTGCTAACGCCGGCCTTCCGCCACGTGCCTGCGTCAAGCGACGGCGGTGTCATCGAGTCGTACCTCCGGGCCGTGGTTGAGGGACGCTCCCCCTTCTGCGCGTCATCGGTCGTGGTACGCAAGACGGCACTCCACGAGGTCGGCGGCTTCCCGGTTGGGGTCCCCTTCGGTGAGGATATCGATACGTGGCTGCGCATTGCCCTGCGCTACGCTATCGCCTGGACGCCTGAACCAGGCACAGTCTATCACACGGGTGCCGCCGGGCGCGTGTCGCAGGAGCCCCGCACTGGCGACTACCCGCTCGCCCGCCGGATCGAGGAGTACCAGAGAGCTGCAGCCGACCAAGGCGAGACGGCAAGCCTGCTGCAAGAGCACCTCGTGAAGCGAAGGCTGCGGATGGTGCGGCTGAACTGCGAGGCGGGGGACCTGGACACGGCGCGCCGCGTGCTGCGGCTATGTAGAGGGACGAAGGGCTTCCGCGTCCACCGGTGGCGGTGGGGGCTCAGGCTCCTGCTGGCCCGGCTCTGGCCGGGCGTCCGCGCCCGTTCCATCCCCTGGCCACCGGGTGCCCGGCTACCGGAGGGATAGAGGCGGTTGCCGTCCGGCGGAGCTGCCCGACACGCGATCTTGCCCGGAGGAGCGCGTGCATGGAACGAGGAAGTCCGAAGGTCTGAACGCGGGCGCGATCACAGGCGATCCCCCGCCCTTCCAGCGGACGACGTTCCGGCCTGCTCAGTTCCGGCGCACTTTGGGCGTGGGGATGGGGCCAGACAGATGATGCTCTTCGGCCGGTGGCGGAGACGCAGGCAGTTGGCGGAGCTCTCGCTCTGGTGCCGCGGGCTCGGGCTTATGCTCCGGAACGGCGTCGATCTGGTGGCGGCCTTGTCGGTGCTGGAGAGGCAGGACTTCGCCCGTGAAGTCCGCTTGATGACTGCTGAGATGACTGAGCAGGCCGCGGCCGGTATGTCAATCCAGGAGTTGGTTCTTGTCCACGACGACGTCCTTCCCCCGATCTGCATCTTCGCGCTTCAGACCGGGCAAGCGGCCGAGCGAATCCCCGAGACACTGCTGGCACTGGCCGATTGCCTGGCGCAGGGCGCGGACCTCGGCATGGCGTTGGTCGCCGAGTCTCCGATCGCGGCCGACGACGGGCGCCCCGCCTCGACGGTCGGCCAGGCCCCCGTTGTCCGCATGGTCAACCGGATGCTCACTGATGCCTTGACGCAGGGCGCGTCCCAGATCGGGCTGAGCCCTTCGGAAGGTGGCGACTCCTTCGAGATCTCCTTCGAGATCGACGGGTCCTGGGAACCCATCGCAGAAGTCCCGATAGATCTCTTTGGCTCGGTCAGCCGACGAATCTGTGTCATGGCGCAGATCAACTGGTGGTCGAAGGAGCCCACGCTCGGCACGCTGACCGTGGGTCATGGCGGCGCTGAGGTGGTGGGCTCGGTGAGGTTCATCCCCGGCGAGACTGAAGATGCCCAGCAGGTCTACGTGACCTTCCGTGAGCCACCTCCGGATTGACCGGCCTCCGCAACCAGTGAAGGAACAATGTCCGAACCGGGTTGTACCGATTAGCAGATGGCCTCTACGCGGCGCACCTTCGAGCGGAGACACCTGGCTCTCCTGGTCCTGTCAGACGCGGCAGCCTGTGTGCTGGCCGTGCTGACAGCGTACATGCTGCGTGCCTACACGCCGGAGCTCGTGCGCCCCCAGCTCCAGCACCCCTTGCGCATGTACCTGTGGACGCTGCCGGCCGTCTTGCCGTTGTGGCTGGCGACCTTCGAGAGTCTCGACCTCTACCGGATCAACCGCGCGACGCCACCGTTCCACGACCTTGCCGATAGCTTCCGGGCCGTGACGCTGGCGACGCTGCTGATCGCCGCGGTTTCGTTCTTGAGCCACACTGACTACTCGCGCGGCATGATGATCCTGTTCTGGCTGGCGGCGCTGCTCTATGTCTCCCTGGGGCGAACGCTGCTCAGCGAACGCCGCGCGAAAGCCCTGTTAAGCGGCGTGGCCCGGGCGAAGACCCTGGTCGTCGGGTGCGGGGAGTTGGGGCGCCTGGTCTTGCGTCGGACCCGGGAGCACCCGGAGTTCGGACACGAGGTCGTCGGCTTTGTCTCGACCGACCGCGAGTCCGGCGAGATTAGGGGCGTGCCCATTGTGGCCAGGCTCTCGGCTCTGCCGGCGTACGTCCGCGAGCAGGGGATCGACGAGGTGATCGTCGCTCAGCCGGACCTCCAGCCGGGGGAGCTGCTCGACGTCGTCTCCGCCTGCGAGGACCATCCGGTGGAGTTCCACGTCGTTTCCGGCCCCTTCGAGGTCCTCACCGGTCAGGCACAGATCAGCGGGTTGACCGACCTGCCCACCATCGAGCTCCGCCGCCGCCCCTTCGGCTTCTGGCAGGACGCGGTGAAGCGCCTGGTCGACGTGGTGGTATCGGTGCTGCTCTTGGTCCTGCTCGCGCCGCTAATCCTCGTCCTGGCCGTGTTGATCAAGCGGCAGACGGGGGATTCCCCGATCTTCCGTCAGGAGCGCATCGGGCT
>CBFDAZ010000289.1:0-6739 GCA_965602825.1 uncultured bacterium | reverse complement strand
TCGCACCGGGCGGCCTTCTTCGGCGCCCGCACGTACCGCTTCAACCTGCGCACAGCCATCCAGGCCACACTGCGAGCCGCCGACCCGGTTCGGCTCTCTGACTTCGCCACGGCGATGCTCGGCTACTGGCGCGCGGAGGAGGAGTCGGCCAACCCGGACGCGATGCCGGACCCGGACCTCGTGGCGACGCTCATGCCACCGGACCTCATCGAGCACCCTCCGTACCGGGCGTACATGGCCAATCCCCAGGGGTCCATCCCTCCCAAGCTGACAGCCGACCTGCTGAAGCGGCTGTCGTGGGAAGTGACGATGGAGTACGGCCATATGTCACGGGTCGGACGCACCCTCGAGAAGACCGCCTGCTCGGCCGCCGCCGTAGAAGCCGCGATCCTGCAGGCCGCCGTGGGGCGAGCTGCCGAAGTGCTCCCCGAGCAATTCGTCTTCCTACGGGATGCAAAGCAGGAGGATCTACACCACTTCATCCAGGGGATGCTCACCCGGAGCCGCACGCGCGGCGGTGTCGCGCACCCGATGCTGAAGCGCTATGCCGAGGAGTTCGGGAAGTGGTTTCAGCTCACCCGGCGCCAGCAGCCGCTCCTGTCGGTCTTCGGGCCCGATAGCCGCCTGCCGCGCTTCCTGACCGACGAGGCCTCGGCGGATGTGTTCGACTCGATCATCACTGGCGCGCAGCCCGGATGGTTCTTCGACTGGGCGCGCCGGTGCCTTGGGGCGCTGGACGACCGCCAGATCATCAACGACCTATACCGGGCGCTTATGCCGTTACTTGCTGAGACGGGAGTCCTCACCCAGTACACCAAGGGCCGCCTGTCAGCCTGGGCGATCCGCCCGGAGGCCCTGGAAATCACAGCCCAGGTCGCGGTCCTGTCGTGCCGCGCCTGCCGCCACACAGTCTGCGTTCCGGCCGACCAGGAGATGGAGTGGAAGAGCCGGTCCTGCCTCAACTTCCGGTGCGAGGGGCAGTACGGAGTGGCCGACGTGCCGGCGCAGAGCTACTACCGCCACGTCTACCTGAGCGGAGCGGTGCAGCGTATCTTCACCCAGGAGCATACCGGCCTGCTGGAGGGCGAGAAGCGGCACGAGGTCGAGATCGGCTTCAAGGAGCGCAACCGGCCCGATGCCCCGAACCTGTTGGCTTGTACCCCGACGCTCGAGATGGGCATTGACATCGGCGACCTCTCGGCGACGATGGCGTGCTCCGTGCCGCCAAGCACGGCACGGTACCTGCAGCGCATCGGCCGGTCCGGGCGCGCCTCGGGGAACTCGAACGTCCTGGTGGTCGCGAACACGAGGCCCCACGACCTGTACTTCTTCGAGCAGCCCGAGGAGATGATGTCGGGGGCGATCCAGCCGCCCGGGTGCTACCTCGACGCAGTCGAGATGCTCAAGCGCCAGTACGTGGCCCACTGCATGGACAACTGGGCCTTCCAGCAGCCCGCAGGCGCACGCATCCCGCAGCAGGTGCGCAACATGCTCGCCAGCTTCCGGCGCGGCGAGTTCCCGGAGAGCTTCCTCAGGTACCAAGACGAGCACAATCACACGCTCACCTCGGGCTTCACGACCCTCTTTAAGGGAGTGGTCTCCCCGAGCAACGAGGATGAGATTCGCAAGTGGGTCGCGTCGGGTGGAGTTCGCAGGCAACTGGTGAAGGCGCTGGACACTGCCGAAGGCGAGCGGACGCGGCTGCGCAACCTCCGCAATCGACTCACCGAACGTATCCGGAAGATCGAGGCAGAGCCGCATCTCTACGACGCCCCCGAAGAGGAGAAGGAAGCGCTGGGGCGGGAGCGGTCGCTGATCCTGCAACTCATCCGACGGGTGGATGAGCAGTACTCGCTCAACCTGTTCACCGATCACGGGGTGCTCCCCAACTACGCCTTCCCTGAGACCGGCGTGACCCTTGAGGCCATGATCTGGGGCATCCGGCCACCGGATGAGTCGGGGGAGGCGCCCGACAGGCAGACGGAGTCGCACAAGTGGCTGCGCCCGTCGAGTGAAGCGATCCGAGAGCTGGCTCCGTTCAACACCTTCTATGCCGAGAGCCGCCGGGTTCAGATCGATCAGGTCGATACGGGTGGCCTGAACAACTCGCTGGTCGAGGAGTGGCACTTCTGTCCCGAGTGCCCTTACATGGAACGAGAGGTCGAGGACACGCGCCGGAAGGCCTGCCCCGTATGCGGCAATACGGGGTGGGAGGACACGGGGCAGGTGCGGAAGCTGCTCAGACTGACCAAGGTGTCGGCAAACGAACACACGGACCGGAGCCGCACGGACGACACCACCGAGGACCGTGAGAGAAAGCAGTACGAGATGGTGGACTTCATCTCGGTGCTGCCCGAGAACTGCGCCGGGGCCTTCGCTAACCTCGAGATCCCGTTCGGCTACGAGTACCTGACCCACGTCACAATGCGGCAGGTGAACTTCGGGCCGCAGGAGGCAAGCGGGAACCGCATTCGCGTGGTGGGGAGCCCTGTGTCCGAGGCGGGGTTCGTCCTCTGCGCGGACTGCGGCCGGGTGCAGACTCCGCGCACCTTGCGGTTCGAGAACCGGCGGGATCGCCACCGCTTCCATTGCGTCTTCAACCAGCCCGGGCGCGAGGAGCAGTGGCGCGACGTGAACCTGTATCGCGAGCTGTCGTCGGACGCGGTGCGGGTGCTCCTTCCCGTTTCAACGTTCCAGCACGAAGAGAGCGTGGCCACCTTCGCCGCCTGCCTTGACCTGGGACTGCGGGAGAAGTTCGGCGGCCGGCCGATCCACATCCTCATCCGCGAGCAGTCCGATCCGGCCGGCGGCGAAGAGGCGAGGAGGCGCTACCTGGTTCTCTACGACACCGTGCCGGGCGGCACCGGCTATCTGAAGAACCTGGTCACGCGCGGCGATTTCATGGACGTGCTGCAGCTCGCCCTCAATGCGCTGCTCACGTGCCGGTGCAACCAGGCTGCGGCGGACGGATGCTACCGGTGCCTCCTCGCGTACCAGCGCCAGTATGACCTGCCGCTGATCTCGCGCCGACTGGGTGTCGAGATGCTCGAGAAGATCCTGGCCGGCCAGAACGATATGCAGGAGATTGAGACACTGGGCCGCATGGACGTTCATGGGCTCGTCGAAAGCGAACTCGAGGCGCGCTTCCTGGCGGCCCTGGAGCACCATGCCACCGAGACTCCGGGATGGGCGTGGGCAGGGGTCCTGCGCAACAGCAAGGCGTGTCATCGCCTGGAAGTCGAGGGCCGCAGATGGGTCATCGAGCCTCAAGTGCTGCTTGACCCATCGCTGGGAGTGCGGGAGCAGTGCCGGGGGGATTTCGTCATCTGGCCGGAGGTGCAGGGACCGGATGTGCTCCCCGTGGCCGTGTTTGCCGACGGCCTCGAATACCATGTTCGACCGTCGGAGCAGCACGGTGAGGTCGCCGAGGACCTCCGCAAGCGATTGTCGATCAGGGCGTCCGGGAAGTTCGCCGTGTGGTCCCTGACCTGGCGCGATGTCACAGCCTTCGAGAGCGAACGCACCGGGTCACCCTTCCTGGGCGGCAGGACGGCTGACAAGGTCGGCGAGGTCCTGAGGGCACTGCAATCACCTGTATCTACCGGGATCGCCCGGAGCAACGCGATGACCGCCCTGATGGAGTACTTGAAGCACCCGGAGTCGGCTTCGTGGCGGAAGCTGGGGGCGGGCGTCGCCCTGGCCATCCTCTCAGCCGGCAACGGCAAGTCTGCATCGGCTGAGTGGTGTGAAGCACGGGCGGCGAAGGTGCTGTCGCAGGGGGCGGGAGAGGCGCCTGGGTCCCCGACTGAGCCGGGCAGCATGCTGGTCGGCGAGGCATCCGAGGCCAACCTTGCCGCCATGGCGTTTGGCGACACCGATGCGGCGCGGTCGCTGGACCCGCAGGGCCTGTCTGCAGTGCTGTACCTTCATGACTCAGCGGACTGTCGCGCGGATGAGGCCTTCGAGAAGGCGTGGCGTCAGTTCCTCGCGGGCCTGAACCTGCTGCAGTTCCTTCCCCGGTTCGCCGCCTCAACAACCGAGCACGTCGAGCTCTACGAGGCCCCCGCCCTGCCGGAGGCGCCGATGGCCGCACCCGAGGCTGTCGTCGAGGTCACGGATCTGGACCTGTGCGATGAGCGCTGCCGCGATGTCGTCGTGCGCCTGGCTGCGCAGGGGACCGCCGCTCCGACGGTGGGTTACGAACTCGTTGGCCCGGACAACCGAATCCTGGCGGAGGCGGAGGTCGCCTGGAAGGAGCAGCAGGTGGCAGTGCTCGTCGAGGCACAAGCAGACGGCTCGGAGGCCTTCCAGTCTGCCGGCTGGACCGTCATCGACGTCCATGACGCAACCGAGGAGCGACTCGCGGAACTGCTGTCAAGCGCGTGAGGCAGCCATTCTCACTGTCGATGTGCCCGTGCTGAAGGCCTGACCGGCTGGAAGCCTGCGCCACGAAGTGGAGCGATGTGACATGGCGGAAGCTACGCCTGTTGTGGCCATCTCGGCGGATTTCCTAACTGCGTTCGCCAACGTGCCGCGCTCGCAGCAGAAGAAGGTGCGCGAGTTCGCGGAGCGGTTCCGCGCGAACCCCACGAGCGGCGCCATCAACTACGAGCCGATGCAGAGGGCCAAGGACCCCCAGATCCGCACCGTACGGATTGGTCGGGACTATCGCGCCATTGTGGTGCATCCGGAGACGGGCAACGTGTACCTCCTGGCATGGGTGGATCACCATGACAAGGCTATGAGCTGGGCGGCCAACAAGGTCTTCGACGTCAACGCCCAGACGGGGGCGCTGCAGGTCTTCGATGCGGAGCAAGTGGCCTTCGAAGAGCATGAACCCACGTCCGAGCCTGTCCAGCCAGAACGGCGGACGGGGCTCTTCGATGACTGCGCCGACAAGGATCTGTTGGCCCTGGGAACGCCGGCCGCGTTGCTCCCGTCCGTCCGAGCCATTGAGACCGAGGAGGACCTGGACAGCACCGCACCCCACCTCCCCGAGGAGGTGAGTGAGGCACTCTACGGGCTGGCCGCGGGGCTGATGCTCAGCGAGGTGCGGAACGAGATCGACGCGCGGAAGGCCGAGGATGCTGCGAAGACGCGCGACTATCGTGCCGCGCTAGAGCACCCCGACAGTCAGCGGCGCTTTGCCATCGTCGACACTGAGCAGGAGCTCAGCGAGATGCTCAACGCGCCGCTTCAGAAATGGCGCGTCTTCCTGCACCCCAGCCAGCGAGCTCTGGTTTCGAAGAACTTCAACGGGCCGGCCCGTGTGCTGGGTGGCGCGGGTACAGGCAAGACCGTGGTTGCGATGCACCGAGCACGCTATCTCGCCGAGAAGTTCCTCAAGGACGAGGGCGACCGCGTGCTGTTCGTCACCTTCACACGGAACCTGGCCCGCAACATCGAGGCCAACGTACGAGCCCTGTGCGGCGACAGCCCGGCCTTGGGGCGCATCGACGTCACAAACCTACACCGCTGGGTGGCGGACTTCTGTCGTCGACAGAAGATGCCCGTCAGCATCGCGACTGATGAGGAAAGGGATGAGTGCTGGCACGAGGCACTGGCGGCGAGCCCGGTGGGCCACTTCGCCGAGAGCTTCTACAAGGCGGAGTGGGAGCATGTGGTCCAGGCCCAGGCCCTTCGGACACGGGACGAATACCTCCGCGCCCCGCGGGTCGGCCGAGGTACGCGCCTATCCCGGCGACAGAAGGCCGAGGTCTGGCAGGTCCTCGCGGAGTATCGGGCGGCGCTCGACCGGCGCGGAAAGCAGGACCACATCGACGTGGTCCGAGAGACAGCAGCGTACCTCGAGCAGCGCCCGGCTCTGACCCCGTATCGGGCGGCAGTGGTTGACGAGTCACAGGACCTGCATCCTGATGAGCTCCGGCTGATCCGCACGATCGTTCCAGAGGGCCCCAACGACCTGTTCCTCGTCGGCGACGCCCACCAGAGGATCTACTCTCGTCGGGCCGTGCTGAAGCACTGCGGCATCCATGTGGTGGGTCGGTCGAGCAAGCTTCGACTCAACTACCGCACGACCGAGGAGATACGCAACTGGGCCGTGGCGCTCTTGGAGGGGCGCGAGATCGACGACCTCGATGGGGGCGTCGACGACCAGCGGGGGTTCCTATCGCTACTACACGGTCACCCTCCCGAGGTGCGCCCCTTCCGGACGCTCCAGGATGAGCTGGACTTCGTTGTAGCTCGCGTCCGGGAGCTGTCCGCGGCGGGCCCGCCGGAGCACATCTGCATCGTGGCGCGCACCAACAGGCTCCTGCGGGATGACTACGGACCAGCCCTCGAACGGGCCGGCATTGCGTACACGCAACTTGATGCGCAGAAGGAGAGCGATGCGGGAGAGGGCGTGCGGCTCGCGACCATGCACCGGGTCAAGGGCCTTGAGTTCCCGCACATGATCGTGGCTGCCGCCAACGAGGGCGTGATCCCTCTCGCCGTCGCGATGGACGCCGCAGCCGACGAAGCTGAGAAACGCGACGCAGAACTGCAGGAACGCTGCCTGCTGTATGTAGCAGTGACGCGAGCGAGGGACAGCGTGGTGGTGACGGGGTATGGGCCTCTGAGTTCCTTTGTGCCTTCGTGAGACGATCACGGCCGTCCTGATGTCCCGGGGACCGGCGCTCTTGAGGTTTCGCCTCGGAGGCTCATCAAGACGGCACTACTGAGTCCGGACCGGGACCGGAGTCCAGATCCGCGCCCTTGGCCAGCTGCCGTATCCCCC
>CBFDAZ010000288.1:0-6749 GCA_965602825.1 uncultured bacterium | reverse complement strand
TATCCTTCAGCGACAGGGCGTCCGAGACGTACAGGTCGAGTGTCAGGGTACCGACGATGACGGCCATGGCTGAGGAGTTAACGCCTCACCGAGGGTTTGGGTGATGCCAAAGCGCCGTTGGCGTGGTGCAGCCGGCTCGCCTCAGGACTGGCTCGATCCGGCCTCGGCCGGGGCGCGGCTGGCAGCGGTCGGAGCAGGCAGCTTGCGAGGGATCTCTACCTGGTGGTGAGCCTCGATGACGTCGCCGACCTTCCACCCCCGGAACCCGGTGGTGGCAATGCCGCATTCCGTCCCGGCCTCCACTGAATCCACATCCTCCGTGAGGTGCCGCAGACTGTCTATTCGCCCTTCACGTATCAGTTCGTCGTCTCGGAGCAGGCGCAGGTCTGCGCCGGCCTCGATCCGGCCTTCGGTGACGACGCAGCCGGCAACGGTACCGAAGCGGGCGATGCGGAACGTATCCAGCACTTCGGCCTGGCCGATCGTGACATCCTCGTAGATCGGCTCTAGCAGGCCGTGCATCAGGGCCCGCATCTCCTGCAGCGCTTCGTAGATAACGGTGTAGAGGCGGACCTCCACGTCCTCATTGTCGGCCAAGGTCTCCGCGTTCGAGTCGGCGCCTACGTGGAATCCGAGGACCACCGCACCCGAGGCCTTGGCGAGCAAGACGTCGGACTCGCTGACCTCGCCGACCGCATCGTGCACGATCGCAACAACCACCTCTTCCAGCTCGTCGTTCAGCTCGTACAGCGCCTGGCGGACCGCTTGCAGGGAGCCCCAGACGTCCGCCTTCAACACGATGGGGAGTTGCTTGCGTTGGCCCTCCTGGAACTGGCGGAAGAGCTCGGCAAGGCCCGCGCCGCTGGGCGGAGCAAGTCGGTCTTGCCGGATGGCGTCCTGGCGCTCCGCGGCAATCTGGCGGGCCGCCTTCATGGACGAGGCCAGCTCGGCGATCTCGCCGGCCTCCGGGACATCGGAGAGCCCCACGATCTCGACCGGGCGCCCGGGCCCTACGGACTTCAGTCCCTTCCCGCGCCAGTCGGTAAGGCCTCGCACGCGGCCATACGCTGCGCCACAGATGACGGCGTCACCCGTCTTCAGTGACCCGTTCCGCACGAGGACGGTGGCGACGGGCCCGCGACTCGCATCGAGTTTGGCCTCGACTACAACGCCGGCGAACGCCGCTTCCGGATCGCCCCACAGATCCCCCAGTTCGGCCTCCGACACCAGGAAGATCATCTCACACAGGTCCTCGAGGCCCTCACGCTGCAGAGCCGATACGGGCACCACGACCGTGCTGCCGCCCCAGTCCTCGGGGGCCAGATCGTGCTCGGCCAGGTTCTGTTTGGTGCGGTCCATATTCGCGCTGGCCAGGTCGATCTTGTTGATGGCCACGATGATGGGGACTTCCGCCGCGCGGGCGTGGTTGATCGCCTCGACCGTCTGGGGCATGATCCCATCGTCGGCGGCGACCACGACGACGGCGATGTCGGTTACCAGCGCGCCCCGGGCACGCATCGCCGTGAACGCGGCGTGCCCCGGGGTGTCCAAAAAGACGATCCTCCGCCCACCCACGTCAATCTCGGAGGCGCCAATGTGTTGGGTTATGCCGCCATGCTCTGAGGCGGTGACATCAGTCTCGCGAAGCGCATCGAGCAGCGTTGTCTTCCCGTGGTCAACGTGGCCCAGCACGCAGACCACGGGCGGCACGTCCACCGCGGCTGCTGTGCGCTCGCCGGTCGGTCGCTTCGCGCGCTCGGGAATGGGCTTGACCAGATCGTCTCGGCCGCGCCGCCTCTCCTCCTCGCGTTCCTCGGGGGTGAGGCGCTCGAGACCGATCGAGCCGGCGCGTCGGTCTTCGTCGCGCTCGAGGCTTTCCAGGTCTCTCTCGAGCTGGCGGAGCTCCTCCTCCTCCCCCTCGGCGAGCTCAGCCTCTCGCTCGCGTTCTCTCTCTGCCTCCCGGAGTCGGTCCAGCTCTTCCTCGCTGAGCTCTTGGGGCTCCGTCGACTCCAGTCCGGGCGCTTCCTCGACCTCGCGGCGCTTGCGCGGCTTCGCCCGTTTCGGCTTGGGCTTGGCGGCTGTCTCCGCCGGCGGTTGCGCGGCGGCGGCAGTCTTCGGCGCCTCAGCGGCCGCTCTGGTGGTTGCCTCGGCCAAGGCGACCGCGCCGGGCGCAACCCGGGAGCGGACGGCCGCCGGACGGTCGGCCTCGGCGCGACGCGTCGCGGCCTCCGCGTGCTTCTGCACCCGGGTTCTGGCCAGGGTCGCCGTCTCGTCGTCAAGGACGCTAGCCGGCGTCACGCCGCCGACGCCCAGCTCCTTGAGCAGAGTGATCAAGGCGTTGCTTTCCAGTCGCAGTTCCTTCGCCAGAGCGAAGACACGGGTTTTCGGCAAGCTACGACACCTCCGCAGTCTCCTAGCGGCTGACGTCCTTGTTCGCTGTGGGCGCTTGTTCTGCCATGTCCTGCAGAAGCCTTGAGGCCTCGTCAGGAAGGGGCAACTCCAAGGCCCGCTTTAAGGCCTTCCCGTCGGCGGCCTTGCTCAGGCACGCCTGTGTGGGGCAGACGTAAGCGCCCCGTCCGGCGGCCTTCGGTGGGGCCCCCACATCCATGTGGCCCTCCGGCGTGCGCACGACCCTCAACATCTCTCGTTTCGGCCGCTGTTCTCCGCAGACGATGCACCGGCGGAGTGGCACGTGCTTCCTTCGCGCCTCGACCACCTCCGCGCCTCACGGTCGGCAGCGCCGCGTGGCGTCACTGACTGTCGGCATCCGGCTGGGCGCTCAAGGTGCCGCTTGCCAGATCCTGAAGCGTCCCCTCGCCACCGGACAGCAACTCACGCAGCAATGCTGCCTCGTCGGCAGGCACCGGGCTCTCGTCCTGGGGTAGCTCGATGCCCTCCTCGGCGGCAATCTCGCGCAGGTCTTCGATCGAGATTCCCAGTTCTGCGGCCAGGGTATCGGCTGTCACCTCGGCCGGCGCCTCTTCTTCGACGACGGCCACTTCCGGCTGCTCCGCCCACTGGCTTTCGCTGCGGATGTCGATCCGCCAACCGGTGAGGCGCGCCGCGAGACGCACGTTCTGACCGCGGCGGCCAATGGCGAGAGACAACTGGTTGTCTGGGACGATGACGGTGGCGGCCCGCTCCTGTTCGTCCGTGATCACCTGGGCCACCTTCGCCGGAGAAAGGCCGCTCTCCAGGTATGCCTTGATGTCTTCATTGTACCGAACGATATCAATCTTCTCGCCCCGAAGCTCGTCCACGATTGCCTGCACCCGGGCGCCGCGGTGGCCGACACAGGCGCCGAGAGGGTCCACCGTCGGGTCGCGGCTTTCCACCGCCACCTTCGACCGTGCTCCCGGCTCTCGGGCCACCGAACGGATGACCACGATACCGTCGTAGACCTCCGGTACCTCCAGCTCGAACAGCCTGGTCACCAGGCCCGGGTGCGTCCGGGAAACGATAACCTGAGGGTGCTTGGTGGTCTTTCGGACGTCGAGAATGTGAAGCTTCAGCCGATCGCCGAAGCGATACGGTTCGCCGGGGATCTGCTCGTGTCCCGGTAACAGGGCCTCCACCCGGCCGAGCGCGATGAACACGTTGCGCTGGTCCTTGCGCTGGACCTCTCCCGTCACCAATTCGCCGACCCGGTGGCTGAACTCGTCGAACACGATCTCCCGTTCCGCCTCGCGGATGCGCTGAACAACGACCTGCTTGGCCGTCTGGGCGGCTATCCGGCCGAACTCGCCTGCGTTCAGCTCCTCCTCTTCGTACTCGATGGCGTCTTGGGCCTGGACCTGCTCCTGCAGCGTCAAGGTGCTCACGATGCCGTCCTCGTCGCTTCCCAGGGGACGCTGCTCTCCCTCCTCCATGCCCTCCGGAAGCAGGGCCCTCCGCGAGAACATGCGGACCTGGCCGTTCTCGCGGTCGATCTCCAGTCGAATCTCCCTGGCCTCGCCGTGGTGGCGACGATAGGCCGAGGCCATCGCCGCCTCAACAGTCGCCACGAGCGAAGACATCGGTATGCCTTTCTCACGCTCGATCTGCTCGAGGGCCTCGATGAACTGCCCGTTCATTCCCTCACCCCGCTGTTTCCGTTATCGCGGGCATAATGCGACCAGCCAAAACGCCGGCCCCCGGTCCCGGTCACTCGGTCTCCGGTGACAGATCGTCCCACGAGAATGTCAGATGCGCATTCTCGATCTGTTGCTCTGGTATCCGAAGCTCCCCGCCCTCCACCTCGAGAATCACCGTACCGTTGCTTATGCCACGGAGGTGACCAACACGGGACTCCGGCCGGCCCCTGTCGTCCACGAATCGTACCGCCGCCTCGCGGCCCGAGAACCGCTCGAAGTCCGAGAGGTTCGTCAGCGGCCTCTCGACGCCCGGGGACGAGACGGCGAGCTGGTAGCTCGTCGGTATTGGGTCCAGGACATCCAGCAACAGGCCGAGCCGCTTGCTCATCGTGGCGCAATCGTCGGCCGTGACGCCACCCGGCTTGTCGATCATGATCGTCAGTACCGGGTTCCGCTTCGGGCCGCCGCAGGTGATCTGCACGAGTTCGTAACCGTAGTCCTCTACCATCGCCTGCGTTTCGGCCTCTATCGCCTCAACCACCGGGTGCTTCCCACGGCGCATCCTGGACCTCTTTCGCCCCAAGAAAGCCAAAAGAAGAGCGGGCAGATTGCCCGCTCTTCAGAGTGCGCGGCGTTCCCTGAAGATGCGTCTGCTCCGATTTATAGCACAATCGGCTGCGGATTGCAACCCCAACCGAGGATTCCATTCAGCCCCAGCCGAACAGGTATCGTGCGGCATTGACGCCCGACAGAGGACGGAGAATCCATGGCGACCGCCAGGGCCACTTCGCGTGAGGGCTGCTCCGAGCATTTGCGTGGCGCAGGCTTCCAGCCTGCGGCCGTTCCCGGGAGCGCGGACGCCCTCGTCCGTGAGGTGGCGGGTGGTGTTGTCTCTATTGCCTCCGGGCGCGCTGCCCGCAGCACGGCCAACTGCATTGCGCTGATCGGCCTGCTCAGCGTTCCCCTGCTTCCGGGTGCCGACGACGCGCCCGCCGGCACTATCTCCGTCCGCGCGTACGAGTTCGACCGTGGCAACGTGCGCGTGCACGATGTGGGCATGTCGTACGCGGACAGCGAGCCGGTCGTCATCAACGCCGGTGACGTGCCGAACACGATGGGGTACGATCTGGCCATACCCGTGAGCGCCCGGTACGAGCTGTGGGCGAAATACGCGGCCCTGCAGTCGCGGCCCGTGGACATCTTCCTGGACGACCAGCTCGTCGTCCGGGGCTTCCAGGCCGTCACCGGAAGTTGGCAGGCGAGCACGGCCAAGTGGGAGAAGCAGGCGGAGGTCGAGATCGGCGAGGGCAAGCATACCGTCAAGCTCGTCTGCCCTGGCCCATGCATCCCTCACATCGTGGCCTTCCGCCTCGATTCTCCCGTGCCGTTCCCGGAGGGCTGGAGGCGGAAGCCCAAGCCCATCGAGGCTAACCTCCACCACACCTGGAGCGGGAAGCCCGAGCCCGGCAAGTTCGACTTCGCAGCCTATGTCCGCCCGGATGGCTTCGTCGATGCGCCGCCGGACTACAATCCCATTCTCCCCTACAACCCGGTGCCGCCGCCGGCGCCCCGCGCCGAACGGATCCTCGAATACCTGCTGATCGGCGACGGGAGATACGAGGTCCAGGCGGCCGTCGGGCCCGATGAGTGGGGAGATGAATTGGAAGCGCGCCTCTCGGTGAGGATCGGCGAGGATCGCACCGAGACCGATGTCCTGCCGCTGTCCGCTGACTGCGTTCGCGCAATGCTCGAGCACAGTCAGCGACTGATCCGCGAGTTCCGCAAGATGCCGGATGCGGCTGAGGACTTCCTGGCCGAGGAAGATGGTCGGGCAGAGCGCATGATCCCGGAGTTGTCCCGCCTTGAGCGGATGGAGGACGGCGAGAAGGCCAGGTGGGAAGCGCTCTACGAGCTCCATGTGCAGGCCTTCCGCCTCAAGAACCGGGTCGCGCTCAGCAATCCCCTCATCGATGCCGACAAGCTGCTGTTCGCCAAGCGGCTGACGTACAACACCAGCCACATCTACACCACCTACTTCGATGGCAGCCACCGGTACGCCGAAGGTGGTGGGCTCTACACGCTCTCGCCCGTCCGGCCCGAGGGCTCCGCCGGGCCGATCGTGACCGGCCTCAGCAACACGGCCATCTACCGCGACCCGGATCTCTCCTGGGACGCGACCAAGGTGCTTTTCTCCTACAAGCCGGACCGACCGACGCCGTGCCGCATCTACGAGGTCGGTCTCGGCGGTTCCGGCCTCCGACAGCTCACCGAAGGCGACTACGACGATGTCGATCCCTGCTACTTGCCCGATGGGAAGATCATGTTCGTCTCCACCCGCTGCCGGCGAGTCGTGCTGTGCCACAACGCCTTCACCGTCTCTGTCCTCCACACGATGAATGCTGACGGCAGTGGCGTCCGGTGCGTCTCAACGAATACGGTCAATGACTTCACACCCAGTGTGCTCGCCGATGGCCGTGTCGTATACACGCGTTGGGAGTACGTGGACAAGCACCTGGGCAACAACCAGAGCATGTGGATCGTCAACGCCGATGGCACCAACCCGGTGCATGTCGCCGGTGAGCACTGGGGCCCGATCACCTTCTGGGAGCCGCGGCAGGTCCCGGGGAGCCCCAAGCTCGTGTGCACCCTGGCGCCCCACATGCCGATCGCGGTCGG
>CBFDAZ010000287.1:0-6756 GCA_965602825.1 uncultured bacterium | reverse complement strand
ACCTCTTCCGGGAACGGCAAGGTGTAGTACCCCGGCGTATTGAGGGGATGCTCCGGCGTTGCCCACTTGAACGACCGCCGGACGGCCTGGATGCGCTTGCGCAGATTGACCTTCTCCGGGCCATAGGACCCGAACTCCGGAATCCCGGTCGCCCAGACGGTCGCGAGAGCAGCCTCGTAGTGCTCGGGGTGGTTTGCCTCGACCCAGTCCAGCCATTCCCCGCCGCGACCGTCCTCGGTGATGTGGGTAACGTCGAGGCCGTACTGCCGGTAGTCAGGATGGAAGCCGGCGAAGTGCGGTCGGAAGTGCACCTTGCCGAAGGCACCGGTGCGCCACCCGTTCTCCTGCAGCACTCGCATGAAGGTGGGCAAGCGCGGGTCAAGCTGGTAGCCGTTCTCCAGCACCCCATGCCCCCGCGTGCTGAGCCCGGTGGCGATGGTCGCGCGCGTTGGCATACAGACGGGATTGCTGGTGAACGCATTGCTGAAGGTGACACCCATCTGGCGGAGGCGGTCGATGTTCGGGGTCGGGCACACGCCCGCCCAGGCCGCCTCCAGCCACTTGGCAGAAAGCTGGTCGAGCATGAAGAAGACGATGGTGGTGGGCCGCGAGGGTTGCATGGCACGTCGCCTTTCATGGGCCAGTGGTCAGGCGCGGCGGAGAGGGAGTTCCGTCGCCACAAACGGCAGACGGCACCACGGCCTCGGAGCGGGAGGTCCGACCTACTACGGCAACGGCTTCCGGGCGCGATGAATCGCGCCCCTACCTCGCATGAATAACCCAATGCCGCGGATTACTCGCTCAGTTGTAGTCTTTCCCCGCGAGGCTATCCTCGCACGAGGCGATCCACTGCTCCAGGGCCGTCTTCATTGACACCACGACTTCGGGCTTCTCGGCGGCAAGGTCCTGGCTCTCCTCTTCATCCTCGACGATGTCGTACAGCTCGCACGTAGTCAGACGGTCAGGGCTGTAGAGCTTGTAGCGGCTGTCGATCAGGGCCACCTGGTCCCTCGACTGGAAGGCAATCGGCCGTGGCCGCTCGGCCATATCTCCCTCGATCAACGGCAGCAGGCTGATGCCGTCCACGGGCTCCGGCCGGCCCTCCATCCTGAAGCCAAGAGCATCCAGGACGGTCGGGGAGTAGTCACTCGTGCAACACGGCACATCCACGATCCGGGGCTGCTTGATCCGCTCCGGCCAGACCAGGAGCCCTGGCACACGGATCCCGCCTTCGTAGAGGCTCCGCTTGCGCCCGCGAAGGTGCTTGGCCCAGCCATTGCGGCCGTTGTACTGCTTACCCTCGGGGCCATTGTCGCTGCAGAACCAGAGCATCGTGTCCTCGTCGATGCCAAGTTCCTTCAGCTTGCCCCGCAGGCGACCGACCTGCTCGTCCATCGCGCTGATGCACCCGAGGTAGTTCTGCGCGTCCTCGGGCTGGTCCGGATACAGCGCCCGGTGCTCGGGGCCGGCGACGGTCGGCAGATGCGGGGCGTGGAACCAGATCACGGCGAGGAAGGGTGTTCGCGCGCGCGCCGCCTGCTCGATGAACGGAATGGCGCGGTCCATGATGACCCGGGAGTCGTCGCCCGCGAGGTTCTCGGCCTCCTTGGTGCCGTCTTGCCGCCAGTAGTAGGTGCCGTAGGGCTCGTCGGTGCCGGGCTTCAGCATCGGGTTCCAGGTCGGCACCTTGGCTTCGGTCGAGAAGCACACGTCGAAGCCGTGCTCCCACGGCGGCGCGTAGTGCTCCGCGCCTTTCTCTGTTCCGCCGCGGTTGCTGTCCTTCTCGGTCTTCGTAAGTGTTCCGAGATGCCACTTGCCGAAGTGGCCCGTGGTGTAGCCCTGGGTCCTGAGAGCTTCGGCGAGGGTGATCTCCTCCTTCGGCAGGTGGCCGACATTGGCGAAGAAGATGCCGTAGCGATGGGGATGCCGGCCCGTGATACAACTGCCCCGGGTCGGCGAGCACACCGGGGCTCCCGCGTAGAAGCGATTGAAGCGGATGCCCTCACCGGCCATCTGGTCGAGGCTTGGCGTCTTGAGGACGGGATGGCCGTGGTAGCCCGTATCTCCCCAGCCCTGATCGTCGGTCATGCAGAGGATGATGTTCGGCCTCGGCCGGTCACCAGCCGCCGACAGCCACCTTGAGGCCGCCAGGTGCGCGGTGCCGACTCCGCAGAGCATGAGGAGGTCTCGTCGAGTCAGTTGGGTCTTCATGATCTCACCCGTTGCTGCCGATGCCCTGGAGGCAGAGGCGTTTGCCCTGCTCGCCTGGATTGTCCCGCGTGGGTTGGCATTCCTTCAGGCGAAGCTCACTGCCGCCAGCAAGGGGTGATCGGCAGGGACGCGGAATCACGGAGGATGGGGATTGTCGGAGCCGAACAGCCAACGGAGCTGGAGTTCCGTCGGCACGGACGGCCGACGGCGGCAGGCTAGCCCGCATCATTCAGGATGCACGGCGGCCCGAGCACATAGCAGCG
Source organism: uncultured bacterium (assembly GCA_965602825.1). Taxonomy (GTDB): domain Bacteria; phylum Armatimonadota; class Zipacnadia; order Zipacnadales; family VGFC01; genus CBFDAZ01. The sequence continues at coordinate 4,282 of CBFDAZ010000287.1, read as the reverse complement.
CCGGGAAGGCCGTTACCGACCTGCATCCGTGCTCTTGAGGTTGGGCCATCAGCAGCACAGTGTGCTTCACGGCAAGCACCGACACCGGAACAGAGTTTTCTGCCGGAAGGGTGCGGGAAACCGGCTCTTTTTCAAAAGAGCGGGTTGCCCGCGACGTTCGTCGTGAACAGGCCGGGCTGGGAAGCCTGCCCCACGGAACACCTGAGACTTGCTGAAGGAGACACGGATGGCACCTTTTCCATCGAAGGACGTCGAGACGGTTCGCGGGCTGGCCCGGCGGATCATGGAGCTGGCCTGCAGCGATGAGTACGAGGCCCGGCGGCAGCGCTGGCGGGATGTCAATGAGCGGCGGAAGCCCGACCGGGCACCCGTGTGGTGCCGACCGGCTCGCGTCTGGCAGGAGCTGATCCCGCAGGATACGCTGGAGTGCACGGACCCGCTCTGCCGTAGCGTCGAGTACAACTTCCGCCAGCACCTGTACAAACACTCGGTCGGCGATGACCATATCTTCGAGCCGTGGTTCGGCGTGGCCGCTGCGTGGGACTGCGACTCCCAGCACACGTGGGGACTACAACTCGCGAGGCAGGTGGAGTCAACCGATGTCGGAGGGTTCCGCTACGATCCGCCGATCAAGACCGAAGAGGACCACGAGCAGATCACCGTTCCCACGTTCGCCTACAACCGGGAGAAGACCGAGCGGGCCGTGTCGCGGATGCAGGATCTGCTGGGGGATGTCATGCCGGTGAAGCTGACTTGCGGCCCGCCGCTTGGGCCGCAACTCGGCACGTACCTCGACAGGTTGCGTGGCATGCAGCCGATGCTGAACGACCTGGCGTTCCGGCCGGAGCTGGTTCACCGTCTCATGGCCAGACTGACAGAGGGAGTGTTGCGCGCCCTGCGCGCGACAGAAGAAACCGGCCTGCTGACCACGAACCACCATGAGCCGATGTTCTGCAGCGATCCGGTCAACGGGACTCCCGGAGATGGAAAGGTGCGCCTGCACAACCTGTGGACAGCAGCCAACAGCCAGGAGTTCCAGGAAGTCTCGCCCCGGATGCAGGAGGAATTCCTGCTGAACTACCAGACAACGATCTTCCAGCAGTACGGAGCTTCGCAATACGGCTGCTGCGAGGATCTGACCCAGAAGATCGACATCGTCCTGCGCATACCGAACCTGCGCGTCTTCGTCAGTTCAGCGTGGACGGATCTGGGCAAGGTCATCCAGGCGTGCGGCACCGACTATACGATCATGTGGCGGCAGCCATCGACCGAGGTCGTCATGCCCGACGACCTGGCGCCGATTCGGAAGCACCTCGAAGACGGCATGCGGAAGCTGCAGGGCTGCCACTACCAGGTCGTGCTGAGGGAACTTGAGACGCTCCATGGGCACCCGGACAGGCTCCGGGAGTGGGCACAGATCGCGATTGAGGTGGCGGGGAAGTATGCTTGAGGGGACGGGGATGGCGGAGTCGAAGACGGAGCGGCGCGGTGTACGCTCGCCCCGCGACGTGCGACGGAGCAGGAGCTCCGTCGCCACGGACAGCCAACGGCACGAACGGACGGCGGGCGCCATGAATGGCGCCCCTACTCACGAGGACTTCTGTTCGGCGCTCTGGCGGACGGCATCAAGGAGGATCTGAAGCATCTCGACGTGGGTCTTCTCCACGTTAGCGAGGAACTTCAGGAAGTGCGCCACGTCCTGATCCTCTGCTTCGCCGGCGTTTGACCGATAGAAGTCGTAGCTCTGCTGCTCCAGGTCTCGCGCCGTCTCGTAGACACTCATGTAAGTTGCGTCCGGGCCGATCTGGCCGGCCGTCTGCCGGGCGATCTCGTCAATCCGCTCCCGTGCTGGGCCTGACGCAAGATCACCCGGCATTTCGGGCCAGTCTTCAGTCCGCTCCAGGGCCTCGTAGAACTGGCGGATGACACGCTCGTGGGCTTCCTCATCATGGGCCAGCGCTGTGAGGACAGCCTCGATGATCGGATCCTCAGCCTTGCCGGCGGCATCCATGTAGAACTCCCGGCCACGGCGCTCTAGCTCAACGGCCGTCTGCAGCACTTGAGCAACGTTTTCCATTCGGGCTGACCTCCCAGAGCCGACGTAGACTCCCTCCCGATTCAACACCACGACCCGTGCCCCTTACGTCCCCGGAGCCTACTTGGCGACCACCCTCAGGGACTGGCCAACCATCGCCCCCATGAGTGCGATGCCTCTCTTCGACTGCTCCGGCGTGAGCGCGCCTCGCTGATCCATGTCCTCGGGGCGTGAGGGGGCCAGATGGACGTCAACCATCTCGTTCCAGCTATAGAACCCGAAGCCGTTCGCCCACTCCGCCGCCTGGCCCGCGTACAGGCCTGCCGCCTTGGCGATCTCCTCGCGAGTACGCTCGTTGCACCAATCGCTGTAGGTGCGGTACGTCAGGATGGCCGGTTGGCCGGTGTCGGCCATCCACTCGGCAAGGAAGTCAGCTTCCTCTTGGTTGAGTGGCCCGGTGCAGCGGAAGAAGATGATGTCCGCCGACCGCACGCATGATGGGTTTGCTGCGTAGCCAATCCGGTAGCCTTGAGCGTGGGGGTGCTGGCTCCGGAACTGGTAGGGCAACTCGGCGAGGATCAGGACATCCGGGTGTGTCTTCCGGAGCAGCTCCGCCTGGCGACCCAATGACTCCGAGATGGTCTGGGCGCGGAACTCGATGTGATCCTCAACGGCCTGGGGGTGCTTCGCCTCGCCGCTCTGGAGATGGGCGTAGTCAAAGGTGTCGGTGTCCTTCGGCTCGATCTGGTGGACGCGCGTGTAGTCGGTACCCCAGGCCTCGTTGATGGCCTTGAGCGTCGTGTAGCGCTGCCGCAGCCAGGCGCGGAAGCGTTCGGTCGTCTGCGCACCGAAGCCCCCGCCCCACGCCAACTCCACGCTCAGGGCGACCACCGGCCGGGATTCTCCGTGCCAGTCCAGGCGCAGCAGGGCCTGGTCCTTGTACCGTTCGATGTACTCGGCAGCGTATGCTGCACCGCCCTTGATGGTCTCGTCATCCCAGATCTGGACCGGGCCGGGCGACCCATCCTGCGTCTCGCCGAGCTTGAGATCCACCCCGTACCACTCCTTCATCAGTTCGATGCGGTGCGCACTGGACAGATCGCTCCAGACCTTCAGACTCAACCACGGCAGGATCTGGAGGCCCGCCTCCTTGGCGAGCCGGTGCTCGCGGTCGAGCCACTTCCAGTCACCGTCGATCGCCTGCGACCACTCGTGATCCACGCCCAGCACCGACACGCCCATCTCCCGAAGCGCCCGGAAGTCCTCGCGGATGAGATCGTCATCGCTCTTCCACGGGTCCCACCAGTGCCCGAAGTAGTAGACGCAGACGAACGGGCGGCCGTCGGGAAGGCGTAGCGGCTCGCCGGCCAGCGAAGCCCCCGCGAGTGACAGAACCGCAATCATGAGTGCGAGCTTCAACACAGTGTCGGTCCTTTCCGGCACCGGTGCCTAGCAGCAACCACCAGCTAGTGCAGTGGCACGCGTGATCCGTGTGGTACCGTCCGTCCTGCCGCGCCGTCAGCTTGACGTTCGCCCCTCTCCCGCTGTGGCGGTGTGGCGGAAGCTGGGAGAGGGGTTCGGGGGTGAGGGTGCCATGGCCCTGGTGGCCGTTCCCGCCGTGGCCCCGATGTCCCCGGCCCAAGCCATGGCGACTAACAAGCCGCTAATCCAGCCGTTTGAGCCCTGCTTCATGCAGCTCCATGACCGCCGCTCCCGGCTTCGAGAGGGGCTGCACGGTCAGCTTCGTCTCCCCCGCCTCCAACGCGAGCGTGCCGACGGCTCGAGTCTCCCAGTCGCGGCCGGCCTTCTCGGCCGCTTCAATGGTCGCCTCGATGCTCTGCTCGCCGGCACTGATGCGGACGCGGGCGCCTGCATCCGGCGCCGAGCAGCGATAGGCGAGGCTGACCTCGTACGTGCCGGCCTCCACGATCTCGAGCTGCCAGTAGACCGAGTCCTCGGCGCGCGTCCAGTTCGTGAGGCGGTCGTTGAGCAGGCCGCCGTACTGGTACTTGATCTCTCCTTCCGGCCATCCATGCATGGCGAGGAGGTGCGCCGGATTCTCGGCCTCGTAGCCGACCGGCGTCGGCGGGCGGACGAAGCCGCGCTCGGAGCTCACGTCCTCCCACCACTTATCGTAGGCCTGGCTCAGCCGCTCGACGACATCGGGGTGCCGATCGGCAATGTTAGTCCTCTCGCCTGGGTCGGCATTCATGTCGTACAGCTCGTCCCCGTTGACCAGCTTGTACT
>CBFDAZ010000286.1:0-6760 GCA_965602825.1 uncultured bacterium | reverse complement strand
AACCACAGCCGATGCGGCCGTACGGAGGCCCTGTGGTGTACGAGGGGGTCTCGCCCCGATGCCGTTCGTTACCCGTGGCCTAAGGGGCGGAGCTGGAGCTCCGCCGCCACGGGGGAATCCCAAATCCTCGGAGCAGTTGGTCATGCCGCGGTTGGGGCGCCCGGAAACGATGGAGATATGATGACGCCAGGGCTCGCAATCCGCGGCCTGTGAGGAGCCAATGAGACTGCGACCGAGGAACCTGGGTGTAGCTGCCAGGCTGACCGGTGGCTTTGTGATCGTGGGTGTGCTGATCGGCGTCCTGGAGTGGGTGGGCATCAGCAGCCTGGAGCGCATCCGGCGAGCGTACGTGCGCGCCTCCCACGAGCACTCCTGGGCCTGTGTGGGGCACCGCACCAAGGTGGCCCTGCTGGCGGAGATCTGGGCGCAGAAGAACTACTTGCTGCGGGGTGAAGAAGAGGAATTCCGCCTGGCCGGCCAACGCGCACAGGAGGTAGATGCACTGCGCGACCAGTTGGCGGCCTTCTCCGCAACGGGGCCCGCCCGGGCGGATCTCGAGCGCGTTGATGCCCAGATACGTAGCTTCCGCGACGCGTTTGCGCGGGCTGTGCCTCTCCGGCGGGAGGGGGATAGAGAAGCGGCGGACGCCGTGATGCGCGACAAGGGCGTCGCAGTGATAGAAGCAGTTGATGCCTCCATCCGCAGAGCCGAGGAGTGCGCTGCGGCCGCCGCGCGCACGGCCACCGACGAGAGCCGACGAACTCGAATCCGGACGGCAGCGCTGGCTCTCGCCATCGGGGGCTTCGCAGTGGCCGTGGGGCTCGGCCTGTCCCTGTCCATCACGCGACCGGTGGGGGAGCTCCGACGTGCGGTCGAGACGGTAGCGACGGGTGGGAAGCTCGCAGGGGGGCGTAAGCCGCTGTTCCGCGATGAGCTGGCCGAGGTCAGCGATGCCTTTCGCGAACTGGTGCAGAAGGCGTCACTCCTCCGCGAGTTAGAGCAAAGGAGCAGACGGCTGGAGGCACTGTCGGCACGGGCGGTCCGCGCGCAGGAGGAGGAGAGCGGACGAATAGCCCGCGAGCTCCACGATAGCATCGGGCAGACGCTGTTGGCCGTGAAATTCGAGCTGGCCGCTGCGGCAGCGACGCCGAGTGGCCGGCACGACGACGTTGCGCCCCGGCTGGCCGCTGGGCGGCGGCTCGCCGATGAAACTCTCGAAGAGCTGCGACGGCTCGCACTGGACCTCCGCCCGCCAGAGCTCGACAACCTTGGCCTGGTGGCGGCGTTGCGGTCCCATGTGCGGCAGCATGCGGAGTGGTCGCCGGCTCGCGTCACGATCGAGGCGGAGAACGTGGAGGAGCGCCTGCCAACGGAGGTTGAGACGTCCCTGTACCGGGTCGCACAAGAGGCCCTGGCCAACGTCGCCAAGCACGCGGAGGCGAGCCACGTCCGGATCGAGCTCAGCCGCGAGGAGTCCCAGGTGACGTTGGTAGTGAGCGACGATGGCCGCGGCATGGACCTGGAGGCCTTAGCCGATGAGCGGGACACAGCATCCGGACTCGGGCTCCTGAGCATGCGACAGAGGGCTGAAGAACTCGGCGGGCGCTTGCACATCGAATCGGCTCCGGGCAAGGGGACGGCAATCCGCGTGCAGGTGCCTGTCGGTCAGGAGAAGCGATCGTGGGACGACTGAGGGTACTGGTGGTCGACGACCATACCATCGTCCGGCAGGGGCTGTGCGCGATCATAGATGCACAGCCCGACGTGGAAGTCGTGGGTGAAGCGAACGATGGCCGGGAGGCCGTGCGGCTGGTGGCTGAGCTGCAGCCGGACGTCGTGGTCATGGACATCGCGATGCCGGGGCTGAACGGTCTGGAGGCAACGCGGCAGCTCGCGACTCGCCACCGCGATGTGCGCGTGGTGATACTGAGCATGTACACGGATATCGAGCATGTGCTCCGTGCGTTACAGGTCGGCGCGTGCGGTGTCGTCCGAAAGCAAGATGCCGACAGCGAGCTCATGGAGGCGATCCGCAGAGCGCAGCCCGAGCAACCGTATCTGAGTCCAGCCATTGACACTGTAGCCGTGCGCGAGCACCTGGCACGGGCGGCCAAGCAGGACGCCGAAGCCGACTATGATCCGCTTACGCCTCGAGAACGTGAGGTGCTCCAGTTGGTGGCCGAGGGCCACCCAAACAAGCAGATTGCGAGACTGCTGTCCATATCGATTCGTACGGTTGAGGAACACCGGGCGCACATGATGAGGAAACTGAGCCTGACAGACCAGGCCAGCCTGGTGAGATACGCCGTGCGCAAGGGGATCGTTCCGCCCGAGCAATAGGCGGCGTGTGACGCGATACCGGAGCCGTTCCCTCAGTGACCCCGCCAGATGGTGGGGTCAACTGCTTTGGCACAGGTGGTGACCGACGCACTGTGGTCTGCCACAGTGTGGGAATCCACAAGTGGCAGGAAGCCCTCCCGGGGGCATGATCTAGCTGCTGCGGGTTCGGCGTTTGTCGGCCGTACGCAAGGGAGATGAGGGAAATGGCCGTCGAAGCGGCGGCAGTGTCGGTGTCTACAGTCATCCCCAGAACTGAAGCGAAGACCACGCGCCCTCTGGTCACGGAAGCGGCGGCCGGTGCGGGCGAACTCGTGACGCTCTGTCCGCTCTTGAACAGGCCCTGCAAGGAGATCCCGAAGCAGCCGGGCTTCAGAACGTGCTACGACTGCACCGTCTACAAGGTCCGGCGGGCAGCGGGAAGCCTTGATGGCGGCTGGTAGGCGCCAGTCCAGTACGTGCGAGCCACCGTGGCGGTTGAGGTTGCCCCTGACCAGCAGGGATGCTTGTGCGTGCGAACAACCCGTGCTGCCGTATGGCGGAGCTGCGGTGCACGAGGGGCTTCAGCCCCGATGCCGTTCGTTGTCCGTGGCCCACGGGGCGGAGCTGGAGTTCCGCCGCCACGAACGGCTTCCCCCCGCAGCAGGATTGGGCCGTTCGCATGGCATAACCGGGGACGTTCCATCCGCCCGCTGGAGTTAGGTCAAGCGGTCACTTGGCCGCGGCCTTCCTCTTCGGTTTCGGCGGGCGGCCGTAGCCCTTGGCGTAGTCCTGGCGGCAGATCTGCTCCGACTCCTCGGGATCGCGACCGAGTTCCTTAACCATCACCCCGTGCATCTCCTCGACCCGCTTGGCGTGCTCGGGAGCGGCCGCGAGGTTGTCGAACTCGCCGGGGTCCGACTCCATGTCATACAGCTCCCGCTCGGGGCCGTGCTCCTCGTCCATTGCTGCGTGGTAGACGTACTTGAAGCGTCCGGTCCGGTACAACGTGAAGCCGGAGGCGATGTTGTGGGCGTAATACTCGCTGACGGCGAAGTCCTTCCAGCCGGCGTTCGGATCGTCCATGAGCGCGCAGAGGGAGTCCCCGTTCCAGTCGTCGGGGGTCTCCGTGCCCCCCAACTCGGCGATGGTCTGCACGAGATCAACAGTGGAGCAGACGCCGCTGTGGCGCTGTCCGCCCTGCCAGCGTTCGGGATAGCGGACGATCAGAGGGACCCGTGCGGCGTGATCGTACATGCAGTTCTTCCACCACAGGGCATGATCGCCCTTATTCTCCCCGTGATCGGTGGTGTAGACGACGATCGTGTTGTCCGCCACATCGCTCCTGGCCAGAGCCGCCAGGAGCTTGCCGATCTCATCGTCGAGCCAGTTCGTCAGTCCGTAGTAGAGTTCGCGGCCGATCTTCACGATCGCGGGATCGACATCGACGACGCCGAAGCCGCGGCGGAGGTGGTGGTAGTTCAGCACCTGGTTCTCCACGCTGCCCGGGGGGAGATTGGGCATGGGGACCTTGTCCTTGTAGCGCAGCCAGTACTGCTCCGGGACGATGAGAGGGAAGTGGGGAGCGATGTAACCGGCAAACAGGAAGAAGGGCTGGTCGGCGCGCTTCCGGTTAGCGAGGAACTCGAGCACCCCCGCCGTGACCCGCTCGTCGTGCTTCAGGATGCCCGAGGTATCGCCCACGTGGAACTGGCTGAATCGCGACTCGGCCCCCTTGACGTGGACGGTCTCGTCGTCGGCCTTCCTCCGGCCGCCCTTACCGGTCTTGTAGCTGTTATTCATGTTGCCGCCGATCTCGGTGAAGCCATAGCGGCGAGTACGATCGTAGTGGTTCTTCCCGCAGAGCAACGACTCATAGCCTGTAGCGTTCATCACGCGCGCTATGGAGGGATAGTCGTCACTCGGCAGCCAGCAGTTGTTGCTCCAGGCGCCGGTGCGGCTGATGTACTTGCCAGCGGTGAAGGCGTGCCGGGCGGGCACACAGAGGGGGGAGTTGGTGTAAGCACAATCGAAGGTCACGCCGTCCGCGGCGAGGGAGTCCAGGTGCGGTGTCTGCACGATGTCGTTCCCGTAGCAGCCCGTGACCCCCGGATCGTGCTCGTCGGACATGATGACGATGATGTTCGGGGGGCGCTCTGACTGCGCGGCACCGCGCCCCGCTCTCCCGGTGAGGGCGCCGGCTGCAGCGCCCGCGGCTATTGTGCCGATGAATTCACGACGCGTCGTCTCGCGTGGCATTTTGGCCCTCCCTGTGTGCGGAACCGGACGAGCGGCAAAACTGGCGTCGAGAGACTCGAGCCAGAGTTTAGCAGTGAGTTGCCGTGCGGGCAAGGCCGAGGCGCACAACCCAACCGGTCTGCCTGCTGCGGAGCAGTGGTCTGGACCAGTGCTCACCGCACCAACTCGCAGTTGACCGTCAGCACGTGGGTGGCGAAGGCGTCTTCATCTCTCACATCGAGCTTCGTGCGGTGCGCTTCCAGTAAGCCAAGCACGCGTCGATCCATGCAGTCGGCATACGGGACAGCAATCCGTCCGTAGCGATCGAGCACCTCCGGATCGGCGAGCACGATGTCGTCGGTCAGGACATCGATCACCGCCTCGCCGCCGGTGGTTAGCGCCGAGTACTCGTCCCGATACTCCCTCCACCGATCCTGGCCGTGGTAGCAGTAGAGATCCCACTTGCTCACATACATGGCCGTTGTCGGCGACTCGATGCGGTAGGGCTTCGGGAGCGCCGCGGCGGTGGCTTTCGTCATGTCGAGGACCTCGGGCTGGGAGAGCTCATCAGGCACCCAGTTGGCCCACGAGCCCCACAGGCCGCCGTGCCGCCACAACTCGACAGTGTTCCGCGTGTACTCGGCTAGCGGCAGGACGAAGCGCGCCGGGGCATCCAGCTCCATGCCCGGCGTCTTGCCGCCCGTGCGGATGAGGTCGGCGATGTAACCCATCACATCGCCGTCGCGCGGCTGAGGATCGGCGATGAACATGTCGGCCGCCTGTCCCCAGTAGAAAGCGCCGACTGTCGCCCGTCGCGGACAGGACGGACCGTCCTGGAGGCGACCCATCTGGATGGCGAACACCGCATTCGGGTCGGCGCCGTGGATCGCGGCGGCCAGACGGTCCACCAGTTGCTTGATCCCCCACTCGCGGTAGCAGAACCAGTCCAGGACGCTCTGGCGTAGCTCGGGCTTCCCGGGCTCCACAGGGAGCTCGGCCGGTATCAGGGCCTCGTCGAACGAGGCGAGATCACTCTTCCACGCTGAGTTCAGGGCCTCCATGTCTTCATAGCGTTTCTCCAGCCACTCGCGGAACTGAGCCGTCGCCCATTCGGACGCGTCTCGCCAGTCGCCGTGGGAGTACTCCAGCTCCGCGGCGGTCGCCCCAACAGGCGTGTAGCAGGTGACCGGATAGCCTCGGTAGTGCTCGACCGTAGCGCCGACGAAGCGGGCGATGTGGTCATTGAGGTCGCGGTTGGCAAAGGTCAACTCCTGCAACTCCCGCGGCCCAAAGAGCGGCACTTGCTCGAGCGCGGGGCCGATCCAGTCGGGGTAGTTGCGCCGGATCCACCAGGGCTTGAGCTGCACCCACAGGCCCCGGTTGACGGCGTAGTTCACGACGCCATCACAGCGCGAGAAGTCATACGCGCCCTTCCCCCGCTCGACCTCGCGCCACGGTATGTCGAGCGCGACGCAGTTCAGGCCCTGCACCGCCGACCAGTCGATGAACTGTTTGACCACCGAGGGCTGCCAACGTGACCGGAGGACCATGGCAGCCTGGACAGCAGGTGGGGAGTTCCGGAGCCGGTCTGAAACCTGTGTATCCAGGGCCGGGTCGCCCTGCCAGTATGCGGGAGGCGCAGGCTCCCAGGAGTCTGCGTCAATCGGCGAGGCGGAGACCTCGGCCATCACCTCGCCGTCGATGGTGAGATCGGCAAAGCCGGCGTCGGTCTCAATGCCGGCGGCCAGGCCGCCCGCGAGGAGTGCGACGACGAACCCATCATTCCACGGTATCTCGCGCGAGAAGCGCTCCTGGTCATCCAGCAGGACGGTGACGGTCGTGCCGTCGTGGCGGACCTCGATCTGCCGCGGGATTCGGTGGATACGGCAGTCGAACAGCGGCTGCAGGTGCTGGGCCAGGAAGTCGCCCTCGTCGGTGATGTCGGTGAGGCCTTCGCCGCCAACGAAGACCTGCCAGGCCTGGTAGTGATTCCAGTCCTTGAAGAGCGACGAGATCGGTTCGCGCACATAGACGAATTCCCCGGGCGTTCGGTAGAGTGCCACGCCGTGTTCGCCCCGTTCCGCGCGACCGCCATGGAAAGCGCGGGTGACCCGCACGGTGAACGGGTGCTCCGGCGTTGCGCGGAACGCGGCCAGCGACCGGACGCCGCCCAGGTTGGCCCCTTCGGTCGCCGTTCGCCCCTTGA
>CBFDAZ010000285.1:0-6767 GCA_965602825.1 uncultured bacterium | reverse complement strand
CAGTGCCCGACGCCGTCTCGGCCGACCTGACGCATTTCGCCCTCGACCCCGAGCCCATCCAACGCCGCCGCGAAGAGATCGCTCGGGGTATCGCACGGCTGAGTAGAAGCCAGTAGAAGGGCGGTCGCTCCATCCCGAGGACTTCGGTGGCCCCGGAGCTGATCTGTGGGTCTGCAAAGCCCTAGGGCCAGGAACGGATGGACTTGCTCGGAATGACGCCGGGGGGCATACCGTTCGTCGAGGACGAGTCTCCGGAACGGTGCCCCAATCACGGTCGACTCCTATCCCGGGCTCCGCGAAGGTCCTTGCACAGCCACGACCCCTGTCGCGGTGAACCGCCGTGAGGTCCCGTAATTGATCTGTGGTCCATCATCATGAGAGCAGGTTGCCGAGCCGGCGTTGGCCGAAGCCAATCGGCCACTGGGACACGACGGCTCCCGGAGTCGGGAATCTGAGGAAGTGGCACATGAGAGCCGAGGGTACGGTCGCACGCGCAGAGCGCACCGCCAGCCGTCACGCAGCCTCCCGGTGGTAGTCGCTGATGAGACCGCCGAGGATTCTCCGGCGGACGAAACTCCCCTCGACGGTGCTGGCGACGGGGCCATCGGGCGGACGTAGCTGAAGTGAGCGGTGCGGATGTCGGGCGCTCACTCACCTGCGGTTGCAGCGGCAGGCACGACCAGTTGATCTGTGCGCGCCCAGTGCCCGGCCACCGTGGTCGGGCCCTATACGATCGTGCAGCGGGGTCCGTCTGACCCACTCCTGGCCCCTCGATTCATCCCATCCACGCTGGTCGCCATCCTGCCGACGGGTGGCACAACGTGTGCTGTGCGGTGATGCAAGCGAACGCTCCCGGCAAAGGGGCACCGGGATTCTCTGCGCCTCCCGGCGGATCCGTGGCGCGGTGAGACGTCAGGTAGCAACTCGAACGTACCGGTGGTGAAGTGCTCCGAGGACGGGAACGGCAACGAGTTCCGAGGGGCCGTCGATCTCCGGTGGGCTTTCGGTCGGGATCGGCGCCTCACCACCTGACCATTGGTGGACCCGGCTGCCAGACAGGAACCGCCGAACCTCGCGAGCTGCAGGGGGCAGTTCCAGACGGCGAAATCAGGGGGACGGGCGCAGGATGGTCGAGGCGCCTGAGACGCTCCTGGGGGGCCAATCTATGGTGATAATTGAGGGCGGAACCGCTGAATCTGGCGGAATCAGGGCTCAAAACGGCAAGCTCGCACTGTTATGAGCCTTGCGACACCCGCGACTGACAAACACGCTTCCCAGGCCCGTAGAGGGGCTCCTGGGCGTTGCTATCGGACGGCTTGTCCCCGACCCCAACCCTTGCGAACCCAACAGCCGGTCTTCATTGGTGTCGCAAGGGTCGGTTTGGATGGTGCTTCGCCCGTTGCCCTGCGAGAACCTCCTCGGCGAAACGTCAAATGCCAGCAGCGATCACTCGTGGGCGGGGACCCCCAGTTTCCGGCGCGGATGGACTTTTTAGGTGGGGCAACCTGAAGAAGCTGGCCGGCAGCGCGCGGGGTTACGAACACGCTACGACGTGACCCGCCACGAGCTCGCCGCGTTCATGCACTCCTCGTGGAGCGACACTGACGCAACCGGTGCGCGCTGCATATGGAGCGGCGATGCGTCACGGGACCAGCAACGCTTTCAAGGCCCGTAACTCCTCGACGTCCCTGAAGACCTTCTCCCAGTTGCTCAATGGCTCTCGGTGAGAGATGACTTCGCGAGCCGGAATCTGGCCCGAGGCGATGAGCGCAATGGTACGGTCCCAACTCGTGTACTGAGTGGACAGGTTGAATGTGATCTCGCAGACCTTCTTCATCGCGCCATCCCAGGGGAACTGCAGGTCATCGCTCCCGCTCAGGCCGATCGCGCAGATCCTGCCCATCTTCCGCACGAGGTCAACGCACGAGGCGATCGCTGGAGGGGCCCCACTGCACTCGATGACCATGTCCGCTCCGAGACCGTCGGTGAGCCCCATGACCACTTCCTGCGGGTCCTCCTCACCCAGGTTCACCACGGTGTCGATCCCCAGCTTGCGGGCCTTGTCCAGCCGCACCTCTTCGTCGGCCGGCGTCCCCACGATCACCACGTGACGAGCGCCGCCTGCCTTCGCGGTGAGCGCCGCCAGCAGACCAATAGGCCCGGGACCGAGGACGACCACCAGGTCCCCCGCCTGCAGGCGCGCTCGCTCAATGATATCGGTGACGCAGTTCGCCGTTGGCTCGACGAGGGCCGCCTCCTCGTATGACATGCCGGCCGGGATCGTGTGGAGCAACTTCGTCGGCATCGCGAGGTACTTGGCGAAGGCGCCATCGATCCCCCATCCGGGAGAGCGCTTCATCGCGCAGATCTGGATGTTACCTGTGCGACACAGGTAACAGTGGCCGCAGTGCTGCGTGTGTGGCTCGCCCACCACGCGAGCGCCCACTTCGATGCCCTCGACTTCGGGGCCAAGCTCAACGACTTCCCCCGCGAACTCGTGCCCGAGAATCACGGGCGGCCAGTAGGGGAACTGGTCGTGCTTGACGTGCACGTCGGTGCCACAGATGCCGCAGACCTTCACCTCGATCAGGGCCTCGCCGGGACCGGCCTTTGGTTTGGGCCTGTCCTGCAGCTCGAGGTAGCCAACGCCTTTCTGGGTCTTGACAAGCGCTTGCATGGTTCACTCCGATTGGTGGACCCTGAAGAACCGGCGGACCCGGTTCTGCACATACGCGCTAATATGAGCCGTGAGGAGGGGCCGAATACGAGCCTGCCGCCGCTTGCAGGCGAAGTATCCGGCCCGAACCCGTGGCGCGAAGCGCGTCGGCCCGAAGGGCCGTTTAGTCCTCCATGTCTCGGTGGTGAGATCCTCACTCCCCGCCCCAACGGTGTAGGAACCGGCCGAGCACCTCCGCCCCCTTCGCGATCTCGGCCACCGCGATCTGCTCCTGGTTCGAGTGCGCGTACTTCAGCGTGCCGCAGCCGAAGACGACGGTGGGGATGTTGAGCTGGTTGTTGTAGAGCCACGAGTCGCACGAAGCGGTCATGGCGGTGACCTCGGTCGGTAGGTCCATCTCCTGGCACGTCGCCAGCAGTTGTGTCACCAGCGGGTGCTGGGGATCGAGGACGTGCGCGTCGTGCCGGTACATGAAGCTGATGTCAAAGTGCTCGCGCAGGTACTCGTCGCCTCCATCGAGGATCGCCTGGCGCATCTCCTCGGTGACTTGCTTCCACGTCTTGTTCGGGAGGAGGCCGAGCACTCCCTCAATGGTCGCCTGGCTGGGCGCTGTCGCCGGCCAATCACCGGCGCCGAGCTTACCGAACGTGATGGGCATCGGGTTCTCGAACTGGTCGAACAGCGGGATGCCCTTCGACGACGCGAGCAACCGCGCGTGGTAGCCTTCGAGAATCTCCATGACGCGCACGGCCATCTTCAGCGCGCTAACCGTGTCGCCTGCCCGGCCGCTGTGCCCGGCGCGGCCGTGACACGTCACGCGAAACCACACGGCACCGCGAACCGACGAGAAGATGCTGTAGGCCGTCGGCTCCATGACGATGCAGGCGTCGGCCCGCTCTCCGTGCCGGACCATCGCCAGAGATCCATTGCCGCCGACCTCCTCCTCGACGACGAGGTGCAGGATCACGTCTCCGGGCAACGGGGAGTCAAGTTCCTTGAGGGCCGACAGCAGCAGGTACAGACAGGCGATCTGCCCTTTGGCATCGCACGCGCCCCGACCGAAGACGACGCCGTCCTCCGTCACGGGATCGAACGGTCGCTCCTGCCCCTTCGAGGCAGGCACGACATCGGCGTGCGTGTTGAAGACCACCGACCTGCCCCCGCCGCTACCGGGCACGCGGACGCGAACGTTGAAGTGCCCATCGTAGGACAGGTCCGGGACCGGGTCGGAGTAGTCCGGATCGTCGTTGATATTGGCGGGGATGGCGATTCGTTCGACCTCCGGCGCGAGGGGCCCGAAGGCCTCGGCCACGTACGTCATGACCTCGCCCTCGTCGCCCGGCGTGGACGGGAACCGGATCAAGTCGCAAAGGAAGTCCTGGGCGGACTGCGTGTGTCTGATGATGGAGGACTGCAGTTTCGAGGTGAATGAAGCCATCATTTGCGAGTGGCACCTCAGTGCGTCGTTCTCCCTGGGACAGGCTGCCAGCCTGTCGTCGTCTGCCGAGCGGAACGGCAACGTCAACGCACACGGCCTGGAAGCCTATGCTTCCAGAGTCTTCGTGAGAACATGCTCCATGATATCCAACGACTCATGCACCTCGACTTCGTTGATGACAAGGGGTGGCGCCACGCGGATGACGTTGCCGTAGAGGCCGACGGAGCCGACGAGAACGCCGTGCTGGGCGGCATTGTCGATGACCTGGCGGGTGATGTCGGGCGCGGGCTCCTTGGTCTGCTTGTCCTTGACGAATTCCATGCCCATCACTAGCCCGCGGCCGCGCACGTCGCCCAGGTACGGACACTGCTCCTGGATCTGACGCAGCCTCGTTCCGATGACGGCGCCCATGCGGTTGGCGTTGCCGACGAGGTCCTCGGCCTCAATGATGTCGAGCACGGCCAGGCCGGCGGCGCACGATACCGGGTTGCCGCCGCAGGTGCTGCTCATCTCGCCCTGGCCGAGCGCACCGATGACCGCGGCCTCGGCCATCAGGGCGGAGGTCGGGATGCCGCTGCCGATGCCTTTGCCGACGGCCATCAGGTGGGGATGCAGGTCTTCCCACTCGGCGGCGTACATTCTGCCGGTGCGGCCATAGGACGACTGCACTTCGTCGAGGATGAAGACGAGTCCCCGGTCGCGCGCCCAGGTCTCCAGCCGTTTGAGGTAGCCGTCGGGCGGGAAGATGAAACCGGCGGCGCCCTGGTAGGGCTCGATCATGACGGCTGCCAGGCTCCCCGTTGTGGACGCCCCAACGATCGTCTCCATCAAGTCGAAGCACTCCATCGAGCACGAGTCCAGGCACCTGCCGAGCGGGCAGCGGTAGCAGTAGGGGAACGGCGCCCGGATGACGCCGGGCATAAGCGGCCCGTACTGCTTCTTCGTCCCCGCCATGCCGGCCAGACTCATGGCCGCGTACGTTCGGCCGTGGAACCCACCAGTGAACGACACGATCTCGAACTTGCCCGTGTAGCGCTTCGCCACACGAACCGCCGCCTCGCACGCTTCACTTCCGGTGGTGAGGAAGAACGCTCGGTCGAGGTTGGGCGGCGTCGTCTCGACCATGCGCTTCGCGAACCTCACGCGTTCGGGCGTTGGGAAGTCGTAGTTGTTCATCAGTCGGCCGGCCTGGCGGCAGACGGCCTCGACGTGCTTGGGGTGGCTGTGCCCCACGTTGGTGACGAGAACGCCCGACGTCCAGTCGAGATACCTGTTGCCGTCGACGTCGGTCACCAGCGCGCCTTCGGCATGGTCCCAGACGAGTTGTGCCTGGTAGCCAGTGCACTGCGCCTCGTATTGCTGCCAGGTGGCGAGGAGCTCCTTCGACTTGGGACCCGGCAGTTGGTGTTGGACACCGGTGAGTCTGTTCACAGTTTCGCTCCGTTATCGCGCACTCCACAAGGTGGGGCGCCCAGGCGTGGCGGCCGTTCTCCGCGTGGAAGCAGAGAGCAGGCAAGGACGCCTATCGGCCCTCCTACCCGAGCGGCTACGGCTTCTGCATCGCTTCCTGGTTCACCCAACACCGTGGCGGTTCACCGCGGATGAAGCGGTCCACGTCCTCGACGATGTTCCGGCGGATCGTCCAGTTCGCTTCCTCTGACGCCCACGCCAGGTGCGGCGAAAGGAGAGCGTTGTCGAGCTGGAATAGCGGGTAGTCGGGCGGAGGTGGCTCCTCGTCGTAAACATCAATGGCTGCGCCGGCGATGGCCCTCTCGCGCAGCGCGTTGGCCAGCGCCTCATGGTCGACTACCGGGCCACGGGAGGTGTTGATCAGATGGGCGGTCGGCTTCATCATCGCCAGCGTCTCGGCGTTGATGAGGTGACGCGTTTCTTCGTTCAGGGGCGTGTGGCACGTAATGAAATCGGCATGACGAAACACCGACTCGTGGTCCGTGAGCTCGATGCCAAGCTCCGCCACGCGTTCGTCGGACAGATAAGGATCGCAGATGAGGAACTCGAACCCGAAGCTCTGGAGCTTCCGGTACAAGGTACTGCCGACGCGGCCGCAGCCGATAATGCCCACCGTCTTGCCGGCCATCCGGTAGACCGGCATCACGTCGCTGAAATCCCAGGCCGCCGCCGCGCTGGACCTTTCGAGGCATGTGCGCCCGGGGAAGAGCTTCCGCGCGAGACCGAACATCAAGGCGATCGCGTGCTCGGCGACCTCCTCGACGCAGTAGTCGGGCTGGTACCCGAACATGACCTCGGCGTCCGTCAGCGCGTCCACATCGACGTTGTCATAGCCAATGCCGTGACGGATCACCAGCTGGCACTTCTCCCACCTGCCGATCAGCTCCGGGGTGACGGGGGCCATGTTGACCAGGATGACGTCGGCGTCCCTGGTCTTCGCCGCAAGCTCCTCGAGCGGTGCGGTCTTGAGTTGGTAGCATGCGAATTCGACCCCACGCTTCGCCATCTCATCGGCTTCCCAGTCCAGGTCTTCTTCGATGTAGTCCGTCACGACGAACTTGGTGCTGGCGGGCATTTGACCGGTCTCCCTTCGGATCGGCATGGCCAGTGGGAGGCCTAGACCTCCCGCCGCGGGGAAAGCGTGGGGCGAGTTCATCAAGGCGCACATGAGGTCATCTGCCC
>CBFDAZ010000284.1:0-6783 GCA_965602825.1 uncultured bacterium | reverse complement strand
GATGGCCGGGGGCCCGAACTCGGCCAGAGCGTTGACCGTGGAGTGTTGGATCGGGTCTTGCGTTTGGGTCAGCTCGACCCATTCGTCGAGCGTCTTGCCGCCCACGCCGGCCGGTTGGCCGAAGGCGAGGGTGGCCGCAAGGAAAGTGCTCAGGAAGACCGACAGGAGGATCGTGAGGAGGCTCATGGTCGCTCGGTGGGTGTGTAGTCGTGGGACCGGAGGGACTTGAGTATCGACTCGATATGGTCAGGTCCTCTCGTCGCCAGCAGCAACTCCACCTCGGCTTCGCCGAAGTCGATGTTGCTCCGCAGCCGATCGTGGACGATCTCCAGGATGTTCGCCCGCTCGGCGGCCAGCACGGCCGAAAGGGCGGCGAGGGCCCCGGGGCGATCGGGCAGCGTGACTGTCAGCCGGACAATGCGCCCGGCCTCCATCAGGCCCCGGTCGATCATCCGGGCCAGCACGTTGACATCGACGTTGCCGCCACTGACGATCAGGGCCACCGACTTGCCCAGGTCGCCAGGGCGTATCACGTCGAGCGCGGCCAAGGGCAGCGCGCCGGCGCCCTCAACGACCAGCTGGTGCTTCTCCATGAGCGCCAACATGGCCCCGGCGATCTGTGCATCGCTGACAGTGACGAGGCCGGCGAGGTGCTGCCGGGCGATGTAGAAGGTGGTCTCACCGGGCGTCCGGACGACGACGCCATCCGCGATGCTGGATGCCGAGGGGAGTGTGACGGGCCGGCCGGCCTCAAAGGAGGCGCTCATCGCGGCGGCGCCTTCGGGCTCAACGCCAATGATGCGGCAGTCGGGCTTGAGGGCGTGAGCGGCGATCGCGATGCCGGAGATCAGTCCGCCGCCCCCGACGGGAACGATGAAGGTGTCAACCTCGGGCGCGTCCTCGAGGACCTCGAGGGCAATGGTGCCCTGACCGGCGATGACGTCGGGATCCTCGAAGGGGTGGACGAAGGTCCCCCCATTCTCGCATTCGTCGAGAGCGTACTGGTACGCCTCGTCGAAGTCCTCGCCCTGGAGCACCACTTCCGCGCCCCGAGCCTGGGTCTCGCTGACCTTGACGACCGGCGTCCCCTCGGGCATGACAATCCGCGCGGGGATGCCGGCCCTCGCTGCGGCGTAGGCGACCCCCTGAGCGTGGTTGCCGGCCGAAGCGGCGATGACGCCGGCTGCTTTCTGTTCATCGGGGAGCTTCGCGATCATGTTGAACGCACCACGGATCTTGAACGAACCGGTGCGCTGACGGCTCTCAACTTTGAGGTGCACGTCGCGACCCATGTGCTGGGTGAGGCGTTCCGATCGCTCGAGTGGGGTGTGGCGAACGACCGGCGCGAGTCGCTCGTGCGCTTGTCGGATGGCGTCGAGGCTGATGGCAGCGGACATGGAGGGATCGCTCAGCTTTCGTGCGCGATGCGCGTCAGGGCGCTCTTGCAGGCAAGGACGGCCCGCCGCGCTCGTTAACGGGCGCCCAGTCGGGAGTTCTCCCGGATCGGGAGTCTCTCCTGCGGGTCAACGCGGAGCGTGAACACTAACAGGGCTGTTCCCCGAGGGCGGAAGTAATGGGAAGCGAAGACGCGGCCCGCTGCGATGCTCTCGTGGCCGCCGAGGTTGGTGGAGACGGACCCTCCCTCGTCGAGCTCGATGGCCCACTGCGCCCCGGCCGCAAGCAGGACCTTCCCCACATCTTCGAAGGAGCCATGCATCTGCGCGACGATCGGGTCGCTGCTTTCGGTGAGGCCGATCGCTGAGTGCAAGTAGTGGCGCTCCCGAGGGTAGCGCTTCCTCCGGGCTTCCTCGGCAACCTTTCGCGCGAGCTGTTTCGGTGGCAGGTGTGAGTTCTGGGTCCAGAAGGTGATGAGTTCCCTGGCTGGGCCGCCTCGTTCTTCGCGGCGTTCCTTGCCGCTGTAGGCGGCGGGCATGGCATAGAAGTGTCGCAGGTCATAGGTGTAGGCCAGGATCTCGTCCCGGTGTCCGAGGGCTCCGTTCCAGACGAGAGGCTGCCCGCTTAGCGCCCACTGGAGGTCATCGCGGCTGGGCCTGCCGTCCCGGAAAGAAACCCGATCCATCAGGAGGGAGCCGTGCCTGTCCCGGCACAGGCAGGCGTACGGCCTGCCGCTGGTGTCTGCGTCCTCGCCGCGGAGTTGCAGCAGGCCGTCACCTGCACGGTAGGCGATGATGCGCAGGTTGTTCCCGAGGTTGCGGGCACTGATAAGGAGCGAGGGCTGAGCGGGCCTGATGCCGAGTGCCTGCAGGTGCTTCTCATACGGGAGCTTGCAGCCATCGGGCAGCACGACAACCGGCAGATCAGCGGGATCAGTGCCCTTCGGGCACCGCACCTCGTCGCGCACATAGCCCAGAGCGCCGTTGATCTTGGACCACGCCGGAACGCTGAAGTGCACGTCGGCAATCAGTCCGGCAGGCACCTTGAAGACGAGACGCTGGTTGACCTCGATGGGATTGTCCGGGTCATTGGGTTGTGCCACGGGCGCCGGCTCCTTCCTGATGTGAGTATCACCGAACATGCATGACAGCCAAGAGCGCCGGCGGCAATCCAGCCAGACGGGGCGCAAGCGTGCCCCTGGTCAGAGGGACGTCCGATCAGCCCGGAGGTAGAGAACGCCAACAAAGGCCCAGCTATGCTCAGTCGTGCCGCATCAAGAAGCTCAGCAGAAGGCCGTCGAAGATCGCGCCGGCTCCCACCACCGCGCCGAGGGTCTGGCCGACCCGCGCGCTCGCCGTGGTGACCATGCCCGCCGGGAGTCGCTTGTCCACATCCAGGAAGGTGACCTTGAACCGGTCTTCCTCCCGCCCGTCCGCAGCAACTTGCTTGGAGTAGATGCGGATCATCGCTTCACTGGCCGTACGGCCGAGGCCGGCCAACGTATCCATCGCGTAGGTCGCGCCATCTGCGGCCAGACGGACGACTTCCTGCAGATACTCCGCAGGATCCTTACGGAAGCTCTCACTGGTGATGATCTCTTCGGGCCGGGTGCCCAGGTCCATCGCCACACCGTAGGCGGCGTGGCAGACCTTGATGGCTGTGAGGTCGAGGCGACGCAGCTTCCACCCCAGGGGTATCTCCTCGAGCCCTCCCTGCTGGGCAAAGTGAAGGGTATCGATCTCCCCATTGTCGGCCGACAGGATGTCGGCCTGTTGTAGGAACGGGTGCAAGTCATCGTCCCACCAGGTGCGGCGCTCCTCCGGTGTGCGGGGGAGTTCCATCCTGCTGGTGGACATGAAGACCTTATACCGGTTCTCCGTGTCACCCTCTTTGAGTTGCCGGATGAGGCCCTTTGCCAGGTCCCTCTCTTCCTTGGTGTGCGGGACACCCAGGCTCAACACAGCCCTTTGCGGGGCACCCCGGCCGGTTACCGGGTCGGGGTTCACCAGGCTCCGGATCCGCTTCACAACGGGGGCTGTCTCCTCGCCGTCGGGGCCGACGAGGTCTCGCCATCTGCGCCCGACACTGTAGATCAGCATGAACTTGGCATTCGGCGTCTCCAGGCCGATGGTCGCGGGGCGGTTCTGGGGCAAGTGCTTTGCGTGCTTTGCGTCGAAGGTCCTTACGGCGACGATATCTTCGTGGTCCTTGACGAGCTGCTCCCCCACGTTCTCGGGCACCAGGCCGACGTAGTAGACATGTGGCAGTGTGCTCGCCTGTTCGCGAGGCAGGGCAAGATACGCCCCCCGCAGAGCCGAGATCGCCGGGTTCGCCCCGATGTGGACCTCCGGTTCGCCGTATGTATCCTCGATGGCGTTGGTGAGGTCGCGCATGATGTCGGCCAGTCTGGCGTGCGCTTCCGCTTCGTCGCCCGGATCGGGGAGGTGTTCAGTCCTGAGATCGAACCGATCGTCCTGCTCGAGCCCGTGGCGCGCCATGTTTTCGAGCTTCTCCTCCAGCGTGCTTCGAGCTGCATCGGTCAGGAGATCCAGGAGCAGGGGGCGCCACTCGTGGAGCAACTTACTGGCTACCCCGCTGATGCTCCCATCGAGCCGGAAGTCATGATCCAGGGTGGCCTGGTGGGCCCAGAGAAGCATGTTGGACATATGCGAACTCCTGTTGTGCTGTCGAATTGGCCTTCGCCCGCCTCGACAGCGCCAGCGGGCTTGACCGGCTGCCGGGACCGGCGGAGCTTCCACGGAGGCAGTGCCTATCCCTCCCTGCCCCGGTCACTCGGTCCACGGGAAGCGGGAAGGAGCCCGCGGGCAGGTCGCCAGAGGGATTCTGTGGCTGGAGCGCAACTTCCAGCGCGGGTCCACGTCTGTCTCAATGACACTCCTGCATGGATGGGAGGGACGCGATTGCCCAACTACGCCTACACGACATCAGCCGCGCCGGAGCCGATCCATGTGGCTGCGGACAACTTGCCGGCGGCGATTCACTCATTGCTGGCCCAGAACGTAGGTGTCACGAGCATCGGCGAGCCATCGCCGGACACTGTGGGAGATGGCCGGGTCTCGGAGACCGACCTCTGCGTCTTCCTGCGACAACTGGCCGCCAGCCTCGAGAATGGCACTCCGGCGGTCGAGGCACTAAGGCTTCTGGCCAGCGAATCGCGGTCAGGAGCCCTGCGGCGCGTTCTGGGCGCCGTGGCAAGGGATGTGGCGGATGGTGTGCCGCTCAGCTCGGCACTGAGCACTCGTCCCAGAGCCTTTGGGCCGATCGTACCGGCGCTGGCACGGACGGGTGAGACGAGCGGCGAGATGGTGGAGGTACTGCGCCAGACGGCCGAGCAGCGCGAGGGCCTCAGCGGCGTAGCTCGGCGCGCCATGGGGCTGCTTGTATACCCGACGTTCGTTGCTTTTTTCGCGTTCGTCATTGTGACCTTCCTGTTCACCTTCATCGTGCCGAAGTTCCTGGCCCTGTACGCGGAACTCGGCGTACAGGACTTCCCGTGGTCAACACGTCTTCTGATGCTGCTCGGGCGGGGCCTGATCTGGTTCCTCCTGGCGCTGGTCGCTTCGGTTGGCCTGTGTGTGCTCATCTATGTGGTCCGCCGCAGGACCTCGCGGGGGCGCCTCGTGCTCGACTACTGGCGCCTTGGCCTACCCATCCTCGGGCGCATCAATCTCAACCTGGCCCTGGCCCGCGTGTGCAGTGCGTTGGGATTGCTGTTGGGGAAGGGCGTGCCGATCCTTCAGGCCTTGAGGTTGGCAGGCGCGGCCTCCGGCAATCACGTGCTGGCAGCGGCGTTCCGCCGGGGGGAACACGCCGTGGCTGAAGGCCGGCCACTGGCCGAGGGCTTGCGCGAGGCCAAGGTGCTCCCGGAGAGCTTCGTGTGGCGGATCGGCGTGGCGGAGAGTTCGGGGGAGGTGGCGGATACCCTCGGCCAGATGGGCCGGTTCTACACGGAGATCAGCCACCAGACGGCCCGAACCTATCAGGGGATCATGGAGCCGATCCTGGTCATCCTACTCGGCCTTCTGGTCGCGTTCATCGTGTTGGGAATCTTCATGCCGTTGGTGACTATCGTGGGAGTCCTGTCAAGTTGAGCGGCGGGCGCGGACTCGGCCGGAAGCGATGGGGATGGCGGTTGCGCCACGGGGTCGGAGCAGGAGCTCCGCCCCCACGGGAACGGCCGCAGGCTGGAAGCCCGCGCCACGCGAATCGTCGAGGCGGGAGGAGACCATCTTGGTAACAATGGCGGCGAGCGGCGAGGTGTTCATCGGCAAGGGGCGGGAGATCCACGTGGCCCCCGAGGGGATTGCGCTAACGTCCGGCGGTCAACTGATGGAGGGAGACCCGCACCGTTACTTCGCCCACTACGATGCGGTACAGAGCGTGCAGATCGGCGGACCGAACGCAGGCTGGCTTCACGTCCACTTTCACGGAGATCGCCCCACATGGCAGGTGTCAGGCATGCAGCCCGAACAGGCCCAGGCGGCCGAGAAGATGATCAACGATGCAGCAGCGTCGGCGCAGCAACGCGACGAGCCTATGTTCCGGAAGCCACTTCCGCTGGATCGGCTGCCGCATCAGGTCGCGGCCCTGGCCGATCCCTCGGCGCCGCAGGTCGGTTCTCTGGTGGACCTTCTACTGGTGCAGGCGGTTCTGCACCGGGCCTCGGACGTGCACCTGGAGCCGGGGGCCGAGGGGGTCACGGTGCGGTTCCGGATTGACGGTACGCTGACCGATGTAGGAAGCGTGCCGTCAGGACTCAGGGACCGGTTGATGGGGCGGTTAAAGGTGATCGGTGCCATGATCACCTATCGCACCGACCTTCCCCAGGAAGGTCGATCGACGGCGCGGATCGACGGGCGGAACGTTGATGCGCGGATCTCCATCCTGCCCACGATCCACGGCGAGAAGGCGACGATCCGCCTCTTCGACCCGGCCCTGGCGGTGATGCCGCTCGAAGAGCTGGGGATGGCAGAGAAGGACCTGGTGGTGTTCCGCGAGCTGCTGGGCAGGCCGCAAGGCACCATCCTGCTCACCGGCCCGGCGGGCGCGGGGAAGACGACGACGATGTACTCCGCTCTCACCTACATCCATGCTGAGCGGCGGAGCCTGTCGAGTATCTGCACGATAGAGGATCCGGTCGAGCACGACATCGGCGTCATCAGCCAGACAGAGACCGATCCCCAGGCCGGACTGAGCTTCGCCAAGGGGTTGCGGACGATCCTGCGGCAGGATCCCGAGGTCATCATGGTGGGGGAGATTCGCGACCCGGAGACGGCCGGCACCGCGATCCAGGCCGGCTTGACCGGGCATCTCATCATCAGCACGGTCCACGCGCGGTCGGCGTCAGGTGTGTTCGCGCGGTTGATC
>CBFDAZ010000283.1:0-6817 GCA_965602825.1 uncultured bacterium | reverse complement strand
TACTCCGGCGATCTGGTGAATATGCAACCGGCGATGACATCCCCGCGACGTTCGTGGTGAATAGCCCGGGCCAAGGCGCCCTACGACGCCCTGCTGCGGCGTTGGCCAGAAGTCCGGCTCCCCGCGCCCTACTCATACACCTCCAGCTCGGCGACCGACATCTGCGCCCCCGGCTGGTCGGGGCCGTCGGGCTTGAGCGCACAGACGCGTACGTAGCGCGCCTGCACCGGATCGAAGGTGGCGTCGTATGGCTTACCATCGTGGTCAGTCTTCGCGGCCACGGTCTGCCATGTCTTCCCGTCGGCTGACAGGCAGAACTCGAAGTGCGTGGCGTAGCCGCTGCCGAAAGTCACCTTGATCCGCCGCACGTTGACGGTGTCGATGAGATCGACCTCGTACGTCCACGGCCACTCGCCGCCGGCCAGCGCCGTGGTCTCGGGCCGGCCATCGACGCCCAGCCGGGGGAAGTGGACGCCTCCGTTGACCTGCAGCTCATGCGAGCCGTCGAGGCTGAGCAGCTTGGCCTGCTTGCGGTACGCGAGATTCCCTGGCGGGACCGGTGGGCGAGGCTTGCCCGTCGAGAGCTCGTGGCGGACCGCCTTCAGCACCTCCACCTGCGAGCGGTCGAGCGAGCCGTCGCGGAAGAGCAGCACGTCAATCGACACTACGCCACCGCGCTGGTTCACGTCGAAGACGTACTCGGCCAACTCGCGTTTTGTGTACTGGGTGCCGGGATGACCCCAGCCGGTGCCCATGTACGCGAGGAGGTGCCACTGCTCGCCGTCGAGCCACCGGCTGACCGGCATGTCGAAGAAGCGGTTCTGCTCGCCGCAGGTGTAGTCTTCATGGGGGGTATAGGACATGACCTTCGGGTCCACGCCCCGGTTGAAAGCCACGATGCTCTCGGGGTTGCCGGCTTTGAGGGCCTGGGCGAAGAGAGCCAGCTTCTCGTCGTCGTAGCCGATCCACGGATAGCAGCCGTCCACCCACCAGCCGCGGACCTTGTCGCCGTAGCGCTCGCTGTACTCGCGGGCGACGTCCGTCCACTTGCGGACGAACTCAGGCCTGACGGGCGTCTGCCAGCCGAAGGCGGGCGCAGCCTGGGGATCGGCGCGCGGCCCGTCCCCGGTGAAGTAGAGCATCAGCGGGATGCTGTGGCGGCTGAGTGACTGGTACAGGTCCTCGATCAGGTCGCGGGTGGCGCAGGCCTCGCCGGGCTGGTAGCCGGTGATGCGGTCGAAGGTCGCGTTCGGGGCGATCATCTCGCGCCTGACCTGCATCACGGTGAAGATGACGTAGCCGGCGCCCACCTCGGCCATCGTCTCGGCGAAGCGCTCGGTGTCGAACTCGCCAACGCATTCGTCCCACGACGTCTCACGGCTGAGGCTGTGGATCTGCTCGCGGTTGTTCTGCAATCCCGCGAGGTAGTGAACGAAGACACCGTAGCCCGCCTTCTGGAACCAGTCCGTATTGGGGTCCATAGGCTCACCTCGGGCGAGGCTGAACGGAAGGAAGGTCACGATAACCGCGAGCAGTACGCGGGCGCGCAGAGATCCCGGGCGCATGGGCGTTCCCCTCCCTGGAGGACAGCAGAGGTGGGCGCGGGTGCCTCCCCGATCACTCTCTCCGAGCAGAGCTCAGAAGGCGAGACTCGAGGCCTCGTCGTACGCTCTCTGGGCCGCCAGCAAACGTCCGCTGCGGCCCAGAGCCACCGCTCGAGCATACGCGGCCAGCCTGGCGTTATGGGCGCAGAGGCCTGCCTGACCGTCGTCGCGCTTGCCGAGGGCACCCGCGGCGAGCTTCCACAAGAGAACCCCCCGGCGCAGTTGCAGTTCCCCGTTGACATAGTCGCGGCGCCGGACCAGCAGGAGGCCCAGGGAGGTCCGGTAGGTTGGGTTGTAGGGGTCCAACTCCACCGCGCGCCGGCAGTGCTCGATCGCCTCGCCTGGCATACGCCATTCGAGAAGCGCAGCCAGCTCGTAGTGCGGCACTGCGTCGCCCGGCGCTAGCCGAGCGGCTTGCCGGTACCAGCGCAGGGCCTCGCCGCCGGCGTCGTCGGCCGACAGGCCGTCCAGTCTCGCCAGGTAGAGCCTTGCGTCCTCGCTCAGGGGTGCCACGCTCTTCCACAGAAGCGCTGCTTGTCTCGCCGCACGTAGACGGCCATTCTCCGCCAACGCCAGGACGCGTCTGCGCGCGAACTCTCCGGCGCAACCGGAGACGCCAACTACCAAAGCCGCACAGATCACTGCGCCAAGGGATAGCGAGGTGAGCGTGCTGCGGCGACGCCGCGGCTGCGTAGCCCGTGAACCGGACGACATCCCCACCAGGACCAAACCGACGGCCACAGAGCCGATGTAGGACGGTGACGTGAACAGACCGTGCATCGAGCTGTGAACGAGCCAAGTCACGATCAGGGCAGCCGCCGCCCACTGGGCGTCGGGATTCACTGCAACGCGCTGCCGATAGCAGACACCGGCAGCGGCAAGCCCGGCCGCAACAACTAGAGCTCCGACAATCCCTCCCTCAGCAACCACATGGAGACATTCGCTATGGGCGCTCTCGACCGCGTGCACCAGGGCGGGCGGCTCAAACCAGTTGCGCGGACGATGGGCCGAGAAGGCTGCCCGGAACGCGCCTGCGCCGACGCCCATGATCGGGTGCCGCCGCCACATCTCGGAGGCAGTGGCCCAGATGAACCGGCGATGGGCCAGGGACCCATCGTTCCGCACGTAAGTGCCAATCCCGCCCAGCACGGAGGGCTGGAGCCCAACAAAGACAGCGCAGGCCAGCACGCCGGCCGGGATCCTGCGCCATCGCCTGGGGCCCATGGCCAGAGCGGCCAACCCGCCGATCACCGCCGCCCCCAGCGCCGCCCTTGACTGGGTCAGCGACAGGGCCGCTGCCATCACCACAACGGCCGCGATCGACAGCGTCTTGACCGGCGCTGCGGGCGACCGACGCCAGATCCACACGGCAAGCACCATGCCGACCAGAAGGTGTCCCGCCAGGAGATGCGGGGCATCGAGAGGTCCTGCAGCGCGGGCCGGAATGAAGTCGCGAAGCCAGCCACCCCAGTAGCTGGGTTGGCCTGTCCCCCCGATGCAGTCCGCGATCCCGAGAACAGCACAGACACAGGGCCCCGCGATGGCTCCGGCAGCGGCGATCCCGGCCCCCAGGCGCGTGCGCAGGCCAACGCTGGCGGCGAGGCACAACGCCACGGTGCAGGCACGGAGCGCAAACTCCTGCAGCGAGGCCTCGGGCGCCCACGACGTCGTAGCCGCCGCCACAGCAGGCAATGCCAGCCAGACTCCGATGAGCACACTTAGCACGGGCGCACGCCGGGCCTCCAGCCCGACGTGCCTCCACAGCGCGCCCAGGACGAGGAGCAGCAGCCCAACCCTCAGCAACCACGCGGCCAACGTGCTCTCATTCCACAACCACAGCCATCCGGCTCCCGCCGCCAATGCCGCCACAATCTCGACGAGGGTCGGAGTCCGCTGTTCCGGCGTCGCTTCGGTCGTCGCAGGAGCCTCACTCGGCATTGTTCGCATCGCCCGGGGGCTCGGCAGAGAGTTCGTTGAACGTCCTGGCGGCCACGTAGCATACGTAGAGCACGGCCCCCCACACGAGTATCCCGACATACGGCAGCCAGGCGAAGACCAGTCCGCCGGAGGCGTAGCTGCAGAGCACGGCCGCTCGACGCCAGTCGTCTGGCGCCAACGGCACAGGGGGCTTCACGTGCAGCGAGATGGCCACTGCCGCCCCAAGCACAATGGCCGCAGCCACCAGCCGCAACACAAACCATCCAAGGCAACCTGCCATGGACGGAGGCCCACCTACAGCGGTGCGGAGCATCGCGTACAACAGCAGCGCTGGTGCGCCGAACAGCAGTGCTCCACGAAGGGTCGGCCCGGCAGCGGCCAGGCGATGGAAGAAGCGTTCTCGCTCCACCAGCCCCGCGACCAGGTGCTGAAACCAGCGGCGATCGAATAGCAGCTTCCATCCGCAGATCAGCGCGAGGACAATCACAGCCAGAATGCGGAACGCGGAACGGCCCCTCAGGAACCGCCAGGTCGCAAGTCTCCGGAGTTCGGCCTTTGCTTTGCGCGCTGCATCGGTCCCCGCGTACTCGCGAACAATCGTCTCCCAGTCCACCACTGCCGCCGCAACGTTCCCGAGGTCGTGCTTCAGGATGTCGGCCCTCAACAGCAGCAGGTCGGCCCGGTAGCGCGGGGTCACCACATCTGCCACGGCCTGGCGGAGCACATCTGCCGCTTCCCCGGGGCGTCTCTCGGATCTCAGTTTGCCGGCCCACGCCAGGTACGCCTCGTGCAGCTTCTGGTCTACCTGCGCCTCATCGAACCTGCGGCGCCATCGCTTGTAGACGTCTACAACTGCTGCGTAGTCCTGATCGGCGAGCATGCGTGCGCTCACGGCCGCGTAGCTGCGCCGTAGAGCGTCGCCGATGGCTCTGCTGCCGGAGACTGCCTCGTACGCGGCCTCCAACGGGTCGAGGGCCTCCAGGTCGCGCCCGGCCTTGTCGCGGAGGGCCGCCAGACCGAGGGCGACCCGTTCCACCGCCGCCTGCATCTCCCGATCGCTGAAATGGTGGTACGCGCGAAGACAGATCGGGAACGCAGTCTCCAGATCGCCATCAGCCTCGAGATCGGCAAGGGCCCCCCCATAGGCGCTCCGGGCAGTTGACTGATAGTTCTCTGAGAGTTCCTTTGCTGCCCCACCCTCGAGCCGCTGGATGGCGGTGAGAAGGACATCCGCTGCTTCGAGGGCCGCCTCGAACTCCGACGCCTTCAGGCTGCTTTGGATGTGGGTTTCTGCGCTTGACAGCAGGTGTCTTGCGAGTTCAGCGTCCTCGGGGAAGTCCCGGATGGCGGTTGCGTAGACGCCAACCTGGTAGTAGCTGTCGCTTGCGGCAGCCAGTGAAAGGTACTCGCTCCGCAGCCCTCGCGTGAACCGCTCCTCCGCGTCGGGAAACGCCGACCTTGCGTGGCGCCACTTGGCAATCGCGGCCCAGCCTTCGGCCGCCTTCGCCTCCGCAACGGCTTCCTCGATCTCCTGCTGCCTCTGCTGGCGCTTCCTCTCCGCCTCGGCTGCCTCTCGTGCCTTGGCGTCTTGCGCCTCCCGCTCCTTTCTCATCCGCTCGTAGGCCGCATGCATGCTGGCACTTGCCTCATACACGGTGACCTCTTCGGGCTCGACCCAGATCTTGTCACGGATGACGGTGCCGTCGGAGAAGCGTGCCTCCAACGCGTGCCAGCCAGCACTGATCGTGCCGTACTGGTCGGGTGCCTGGATGTTCTTGCTGGTGTCGCCATCAACCGTGACTTGCGCGCCCGGTGGTTTGGACTTGATCGTCAGCTTGCCGACCCCGAGTCCGGTTGTCCCGATCTCTCCGGCTTTGACGTCGATCCGGGACTCCCCGACGAACTCGATGTGGAGCTTTGACACCCCGTCTTGCTCAATGAACACGGACCGCTCGAAGTCGTTGTACGGTGACAGTGCGGCTCGGAGGGCGTGGGAGCCTGGAGTGAGTTCCAGTATGAGGAAGTCCCCGCTCTTGAGGTCCTTTGGCCCGACGGGAGCCTTGCCCATGGGCTCGCCATCGATGTGGATGGTGGCGCCAGGCCGGTTCGCGTTCACTTTGAGGGTGCCCGTATCAGCCGCGACCACAGCCGCGACTGCCAGAAACGATCCCAACACGAGACAGAAGGTCCATGGCTGGCAGCGCACCATGTGGTGGTTTCCTCCCGGTAGGGCCATCGATGACCGCAGCGCGAGTGAGCGCCGGGCCTCGCGCACAGGAGTAGTACGCGGCATTCGGCGCGCCGGAGGCCCGGAGTTGCCGATTGGGTGAGCGAGTTGGGCTGTTCGTGAGTGCCGCGGAAGTTAGTGCTTGCTGAGAGGCGTGTGACCCCTGCATACGGGGCCTCGTGCTCGTGTCGTGACGCGGCGCTACAGATTCCGCCGCAAATCAGTACTACGTGCACTACTGCAGTTGCGCTCGGCGCGAGCAGTTCGCCACCTGACTTGCCAGCGCCTCCTCCGTACGGGGTATTACCGACAGATGGCGGCTCTGGTCTTGGAGGTGGGGCAACGCTACGCCCGGCCGCGCCAGGCCGGTGGTGCAACTTCTCCGAGGGTGAGCCCGACGAGGGATCAAGCGCACGCCCGTGGTGTGCCAGGAGAGAGAAGGGGTGCGCGGTAACAGCAGACTTCTCCGCGCCTGTCGAGGAGCTTGGCGAGGGCGTGTGAGAATCGAACTCACCCCGGACGGCGGCTAGCCGGCCCGACACTGGGTTTGAAGCCCAGGGAAGCCACCAGGCCCCATCCGCCCTCGTGCTATGCGTCTCTTAAAGTGGCCGAGCCTCTCGCAGGACCCGGTCGCGTATGCGTTCCCGCAGTCCCCGCTCGGTCACCACGTCAACACGACAGCCGAGCAGTTCCTGGAGGTCCATCAGCAGAGCGCCGAGATCCAACAGGCTGCGCCCTGGCTCCAGATCAACCAGCAAGTCCAGGTCACTCCCCTGAGTCGTCTCTCCTCGCGCCGCGGAGCCGAACACGCGCACGTTGTGCGCCCCATGCCGGGCCGCTGCCCGCACAATGTCCTCTCTTCGCTCTGTCAGTAGCTGGTTGATGCCCATTGCCTGTTCCCCGGTCCTGGAACGCTCCGCAATCCGGGATTCGGCGACGTCCCCAGGAGCACCTGCCGGTGTGACCTCCCGCAACGATTAGTGCACTCGCACCCTCCCCGCTTCGCCCTCCACGAGCTGCCCGATGATCCCGAAGCTCCCCTCGGGGA
>CBFDAZ010000282.1:0-6823 GCA_965602825.1 uncultured bacterium | reverse complement strand
GAGACCGGATCTGAGTGATCCGCGACCGATCCCGCCCAGCCGCGCCTATCGGCGCGCGTACTGCATAACGACGGCGCTCGCCGGTGCGGCGACCTTGACGGGCAGGCCATCCTCGGTGAGCGCGCGTCCACTCACCGGTGTCGTCTCGCGCGAATCGAGATCGGTCACCTCGTAGACAGCCTCCGGCTCGAGTCCGCGGAGCTTCAGACGTGCCGACTCATAGATGCTGTCGGCGCGGCGGAAGACCTGCACGACGCCGCCACCGACATCCGGCCGGTCAAACTGCCACGCCATCCAGTGTTCGTTGGCGTCCGTATAGGGCGTGAGCGGGTAGAAATCGCCGAGGAAGTACGGCGAGACGGCGCGGTGTTCGTCCACCATCCTGCGGACCAGGTCGAGATCGACATGGTCCACGCCGGCCGCGTCCGGGCCGAAGCTGAGTTCGGCCACCATGCTGCTGCGCCACCAGTAAGCGTCGTGCTGGTAGATGACGCCCGTGCCCTGATAGGGGAACCAGAGTGACAGACCATAGGTCAGGCACTGCTGGCCTTCCGGGGACCAGTACGAGTCGCTGCGCAACAGCGGGACGGCCCGCCGCAGCGTCTCGAGGTCGTTGCGTCGCCCTCCCGAGGCGCACGAATCGATCAGCATGTCCGGGTGTCGGCGCAGCAGCTCATCCCAATACTGCAAGTATCCCTCGACGTGACGGATCTCGCTGATGCCCTGGCGATCATCGGTGTCGGCGGCGCGCCAGTAGGGCAGTGGATCGATGTTGAAGTCCTGGCGGTAGTCGTCGATTCCCTGCTCCGCAAGCAGTCGGTCGATATGGTCCGTCAGCCACTCGCGGCACGCCGGCTCGCCGAGCTTCAGCAGACCGCCAGCCCCGCCGCCATGGACCCACTCGGGGTGCTGTTCCGCGATCCAGGTCCCGGCATGCACTCGCTCGGGCTCGAACCACACCATCGTCCGCTTCCCACGCGACCGGACCAGATCGCTCAGCTTTTTCAGCCCCTGCGGGAAGCGGCCTGCATCGACCTCCCACGTCCCCACCTTGGGCCACCCAACGCCGTCGCACGGATACCAGCCGGCGTCCTGCCACCAGCAGTCGAAGGCGATCCCCTCGTCCAGGTGGCGCTCCAGGAACGCACGCTCCTGAGCGCCCACGGTCATCAGGCCCGGGTAGTAGTTGCCATTGCACAGCGACCGTCGAGTCGGAAGCGGCTTGCCGCCGGGCGTTGGCAGGTTGTGGGCGAGCATCCAGCGGCGCCACACGTTCTGGGCGCGCAGCCAGTCGCCCTGGTAGAACTGCAGCACGACCATCGGCGAGCGTACCTGCTCGCCGGGATGCAGCGCGAAGTGTGTGAGTTCCTGCCCGCCCCACACGCGCAGGCCGCTACCTGCATCGCGCTCGAACCCCGCCGACCACTGGCCGGCCCAGCTCAGCACGACGATCGCGCCGCCGCCGGGCCACTCGAGGTTGAAGTAGGGGAACGCCTCCTGAGTCGGCCGGCCGCCGGTGTTGGCGATCCGGGTCGCTGACCCCGGGCCGAGCGTCTCGGCGAGGGGCTGGTAGCTGTGGGCTGTGCAGTCGTCTCCGCGGATCCGGTGGAGCGTATACTCCCAGCCCGATGTCCGGTCGAAGTGCGTGTCGATGGTGCGAATGTCTGAGATAATGGGCGTGTCGGCCTCGCCGCCGTTGCGGAAGTAAAGCGTCCATTCGAGGGTCGGGAAGTCGTGGTACTCGATGGCGACGCAACGCACCTCGAGCCGGGTCTGCGGGTCCGAGAACGTCACCACGCGCTCGGCTCGGGTGCCGTGTCTCGGGTCCTCGATCTCGCGCCGGCGGCGCTCCACAGCCCACCCACCGAGGATCGCGGACGATGGCCGACCATCGTAGGTGAAGGTGAACGGCGGCTCGTTCGTGTAGGGCGGCCGCGTCCGGTCGTGGATCGGCAGGTCACCGAGCCAGTGGTCCGTGCCGTCGGCGAAAACCACACGCGCGTTGACCCAGTCGGCCTGATCGCACGCGTTGCCGTCGCCGCCGTCGCTCACCAGAAGGGTCAACTGGGTGGCCCCGTTGAGCGCCACTGCTACCGGGACGTCCGGCATCCCGCCGCGAAGGGTCTCCGACCGCCACAGTTCCGCGCCGCCGACGCGGAGGGCGAACTCGATGCTCCCTCGCCCGCCGCTGGTCTGGTCGTTGTGGTCCACGCCGACGGAAGCTTCGAACCGTTCAGCGGGCCGGGGCAGGTGCACGACCAGTTCGCTGGGTGCGTGGCAGTACAGCCCGCGATCGTGTGTCTTCGTGCCAACCCGCATCGGCTGGCCGCCCCGGGCGTTGGGCTGCACCGGGCCGTGGTTCGCCAGGACCTCAATCCCGGTCTCGACAGGTGGTTCCGTTGCATCCCCATCGAGCTTCGCGCCGACCCAGCGACGCATCTCGGCCATCTCCACCGTCGACGGCACGGGCGCCTGCGCGGGACAGGAGGCAGTGCACAGCCAGAGAACCAGTCCGCCCACGATCGCGAGTGCAAGGTCCATCATCCGCTCCCCAACTCCGTGCGAGGGTGACCGACGGGCATGACGTAGACCGGCGTGTGGCCCTTGGGCAGCGACAGGGCTTCGGCGACGCGAGCCGGGTCGAGCCCGCCAATGGGCACCGTGCCCAGGCCGAGGGCAACGGCCTGCAACTGGACGTTCTGCGCCGCGTGTCCCGCCTCCAGGTAGACGTACCCCTCGGCTCGTCCCCCATACCGTTCCCGTGTGCGCTCGAAGACGGCCGCGATGACGATGTCGAGGGGAGCTTGCCGGACCGCAACCCCGCCAGCGGCCGCCCGAAGGGCGCCGAGCGGGTCTCCCGCGGCCAGCCGCTCAAGCTTGTGGCCGGCCGGCACGTAGTGATAGAGGCCGTCCGCGGTGACCAGGTAGACCTCCAGCGGGTACAACCCCCCGGCTGACGGTGCTGCGCGGAGCCCGCGAGCGGGATCCGTAATCCCCTGCGCCGCCCAGGCCAACTGACCGGTCTCGGCCCAGGTCAGCGGGGTCCCGCTGAACTCCCTCACCGACCGTCGGGCCGCGATCGCCGCCTCAACAGAGACGCTCCCCTGCGAGACCGGGGCGGGCAGAACCACCTGATCTGGGGTCGTCGACTGCGCCCGGCCCAGCACATGGGCACCCAGAGCCACCGCAAGCAGGATGTACGCAAACCATCGAGCGAGCACTCGCATAGCCTGACCGCTCCCCTCACGAATGGCGCTGCGCAGAGCCAATCCGTCTCAGGGCTCAAGTAGCCGGACCCGCGCGTAGCGGATCGTGCGC
The DNA here is from genome assembly GCA_965602825.1 of uncultured bacterium. Taxonomy (GTDB): domain Bacteria; phylum Armatimonadota; class Zipacnadia; order Zipacnadales; family VGFC01; genus CBFDAZ01. The sequence goes on along the minus strand of CBFDAZ010000282.1, from coordinate 3,505 downwards.
TGCGTGAGCCGGCACTCCCCAAGGAGTTCCAGGACGTTGGAGGCTGGCGAGCCGGCACGCGGTGTGGCGGTGAAGAACGATGTGAAGGGGTCTGCGAGAGGCACGGGGACGGGCGGGCTGCTCGTCCCGTCTTCGTGGATCTCGATGAGCCGGTTCTCGCTGACTGGATTGCCCTCCGGGTCCGAACCGCTGACGAAGTAGAAGACGAACAGGCGGTTGTCGGGCGTGATGTGAAAGCGCGCCCTGCCGGGGATCTCGGCGGAGAGGTCCTCGCCACCCTCGTGCAGCGTCCGGCGGGACACCACTTGGCCCTCGCGGAGCACCGCGTGGTTGAGCTGGTGGCGCTGCTTCTCTTCGGGGAAGAACCTCTCCCGCAGCCGCTCATCGATGGCCCGCTCGCTCCAGATGATGTGAACCGCGCCGTCGGGCGCCACCCACAGGTCGCAGGGGAAGATCCAGCCGCAAGTCTTGTCGCGGCTGGCGACCTCGACCCACTCGGCGAACTCCCCCTTTGTGATGTCCGGGCACCAGGTGAAGAAGAGCCGGCGGAAGTCGAAGTCCCAGTCCCGGCCGGTCAGCTCCTTCTTGTAGGCGCGCCACTCATCGTAGGGCTCAACGATGTCACTGACGCCGCAGAAGTAGACGGCCCGGTCCTTCAGGGCGACGTTGGGATAGCAGACGCGGATGGGCTGGGGCTTGTCATACTCGGCGCCCCACGGCCAGACGAGCTTCCCCTGCGCCGACCAGTTCCCATCGCTATCCCGGAAAGCCCACTCCGCGTGACCATAGCCGATGTTCTGAAACAGGATCAGCTCGCCCGCGGCGCCGTCGGCCGCGAAGCTGCGGTAGGAGTGTTCTGTGAAGGTCGGTTCGCCGTCCCAGGTCGGGAGCAGCGTCTCGAAGGGATCGTCGGGAGCCGCGACGATGAACTGCAGGATCTCGGGCCGGGCCGGACCCGCCCGGGCATCCGGTTCGGCGACCGTCGGGTTCACCGACAGGAACAGCCGCCCGTCGAGAAGGCCCGCCAGGGGGCACGGTTCGCGCGTACGGTGGGTCTCGTCTCTGTGTATCTGCCGCCAGCCATCCTCATCCCGCGAGAAGAGCAGCCAGCGCACGTTGTTCAGGGGCTCGGCGTTGGGGATCGTCTCGATTCCCGAAGCGAAGATCCGCTCACCGATCCGCACCAGGCACGTCGAGCCGGCGCACCACATCGGCCCCGAACCGTTGTCCGCAGGCTCGTACGTGTAGACATCCTCCTCGATCTCAACCTGCGGCTGCAGCGGCTGCGCTTCCGCCATCGAAGCGGCTGTCAGCAGCAAGGCTGCGCCGAGCGTGATCATCAGGGACATCGCCACCGCCCCCTGTTCTGCATAGTGTACTGCCGCCTGCCCGGGTCAGCCCGAACTCGGCTTCTCACCGCCCTCTACTTGGGCGCCATCGGCCCGACCCGAGGCACCCGGCGCACCTTCCGAAGCTTGTGCTTGAGCGCCGCGCTGCCGGCCTCCTGACGGGTCGCTACCGAGGTCGAGTCTGAGTACCCCGGAGTCAGTCGAATGCGCTGCCGCGACGGACGGCCGCTAGACGAGATAGCGATCGATGGTGCGCTTTGAGAGCAGGAGCATCTTCTCCCGGAGCGGCTCGCGGCCCCACAACGGCCCGTGCGGCTCCATGGAGAGGTAGCCCTCGTATCCGTGCTCGTACAGGAAGGCGAAGACCTTGCCCCACTGGATGTCCCCCATGCCCGCAGCCGGCTGGGACGCGATTTCACCATCCATGTACAGGTGCTCTTTGATGTGCACGTACCCGATCTTGTCACCGTGGTCCCGGGCGATAGCCAGGTAGTCGTCGCCATGGTGCTGCCAGTTGGCGGGGTCGTACTTAATGGTAATCTCCGGGATGTGTTCCCAGACCTGCTCGTAGGCTTCGATGCTGGTGAAGAAGCTGTTCCCGTGCACCGCGTACATCGCCACGGTAAGGCCCGCCTCCTGGGCCCGCTCCAGATACGGCGGGAAGAACTCCACGAAGGCCGCCACCTGCTCCTCGGTCGTACCGTCCGGTATCTCTCCGCCGCCCGCGATCAGGACCTCGGCGCCCAGGATCTTGGCGAAGTCGATGGCCCGGCCGAGCATCTCGCGGGCCTCCTCGCGCTCTGCGGCGTCGGGTGCGAGGTGGTTCCAGCCCCATAAGCCGAGCGCGGATGCGCAGACGCCGTGCGCTTCCAGCGTGTCCCTCATCTTCTCAACCGCATCGATCGTCAGCTCTTTGAAGTTGCCCCAGTAGTTGAACTCCAGACCAACGAAGTCGTGCGCCTTGGCGAACATGGCATCGGCCTCAACCCCGGCCAGATCGTTTCGGCCAATGAACCCGAGCTTCATTCAAGTCTCCTCCGTTCGTCGCTGAGTGGCGGCTCTGTGGCGCCGTGTGTTCCTAATGCGCAGTTCCTGCCTGTCGGCGTGCCCCCTTCATGGATCGACCCCCGAGGACCTCCAGGAAGGGCCACGGGGGGGCGTGGGGAAGGAGGCTGGGCAAGCACGCGCTGTCAGGAGAACGCAATGGTAAGCCTGCTTATCGCGACCATCTTCGCGGTGCCGGCCGGCTCTCAGGAGGCAGGTGCGTTCATGCAAGACGTACGCGAGTTGTGCCGGGAGTACCTTGACGGCTTCGGGAGTCCGGCGACCGGTCTCGTGTACCACCACCGGCTGGACGGCGCGCAGGGGCTGGCAGCACTGGAGAGCCCCGAGGAGATCGCCAGGGAGAGAGTGCGCGGCAAGGAGATGCCGTACGGCTACGGGTCGGGGATCCAGGACGTAGCGCTGGAGAACGGGCACCTTCTGCTCGCCCTGTGCGATGCCTACGAGGCCACCGGCGACGAATTCCTCGCCGACACAGCCCGGCGCATCTTCTCGGGCCTGAAGCTCGTCGCGACCGTCAGCCCCGTCCCGGGCTTCGTCCCGCGCGGGCCGCACCCGGACGGCAATAGCTACTACCCCGATTCCTCGATGGACCAGCACACAACCTTCGTCTATGCCCTCTGGAGCTACTACCACTGTTCGCTTGCCACCGAGGAAGACCGGCGGTTCATCGCCGAGGAACTCGACAGTGTGGCGCGCCGGATGGAGCAGTACGGCTGGGAGATCCGGATCGAGGATGGCAGCCAGCGGGCGCATGTCGGCTTCTCCTGGCTGCAGTTTACCCGAACCGGAGCCACCGTGCTCTTGGCAGTGCTGGCGGCCGTGGCGGACGCGACCGGCGACGAACACTGGCGGGAACTGTATCAGCAGATCGGGAGTGAGAAGGAAGGCCTGCGGTGGAAGCTGTTGAGCACCGAGGAACAGGAAGCGTGGCCGCCCTTCACGCTCTACAGCAACCAGTTCGCGGTCGGGCTTGCGGTGCTTGGGCAGGCGGAACCGGACCCCGGGAGGCAGGCGCAGCTCAAGCAGTACCGCAAGCTGATGACCGAGCGGATGCTGCGGTCGAACGTGTTCGACGAGGAGTACTGGCGGCG
>CBFDAZ010000281.1:0-6835 GCA_965602825.1 uncultured bacterium | reverse complement strand
CCAGTCACCGAATCAGCCGGTCCAGCCGCTCACCGTGACGGCCCGTGGCTTCGTCACCGTGCTCCAGCAACTGACCCTCAATGTCACGGGCGAGACGACGGTCACCGTCGAGCTTGAGGAGGCGGACCTTGACCTGACGGGCACAGTTGAGGGCGAGATCACCAACGCCGACAGCGGCAACCCGATCAAGAACGTGACCGTGAAGTTCCAGCCCGACATCTCCGGCACAACGGTGCTCGTCGAAGGCGCCACCGACGTTGACGGCCGGTACATTGTGGGCGGGATCTCAACGGGGAACGTCATCGCGAGCGTAAGTGCCCAGGGCTTTCTGCCTGCAGAGCAGAAGATTGTGGTCATCCAGGACTCCAGCGGGGTCGGCAACGACCCCGTTGACTTCCAGCTCGTCGCGACCTCCAGCAAGGCGACCGTGCAGGGGCGCGTGATTGACCTCATCACGCGCGATCCGGTCGAGGGAGCCTCCGTCGAGGTTGGTGGACGGCCCCCCGTCCTCACCCGCGCGGACGGCAGTTTCGAGGTAACGGAGGTACCCGTCGGTGAGCAGGTCATCCAGGTGACCGCGCAGGAGTACGATCCTCTGGCGAGAACCATCACTGTGCTGCCGAGCATGGCTGACCTTCAGATTGAGGTGGCGCCCACCGAGGCCAGCCCTCCGGCTGTCCCCGCGACCATCAGCGGGACCGTTACCATCCGCAACCAGGCGGACAACGCCGGTGCAACGGTAAGCGCGGTCGATGTCCGAACAGATCAGGTCATTGCGTCGACGGTTACCGATGCGGATGGCTTCTACGGGCTCTTCGTTCCGCCGGGAACGTATCGGATCGAGGTGTCGTTCCAGGGGGCGACCGTCTCGAAGACCGTGACGCTGGGTGGCGCCGGGCGGACCCTGACCGGGGTTGATTTCCAGATCACCCCGCCGTGAGCCGTCTGACGCCGAACGGAGAGCTGAGACGTCTCAGAACGAGTCTCGAGGGATGCGAATGGATTCACGGGTTGCCGTGTTGCTGGCTAGTCTGGGCAGCGCTGCTCTCATCGTTGCCGGATGTGGCGGAGGCGCGGGGGATGGAGGAGGAGCGACGGTCGTTGGCCAGGCCGTGGATGATGGAACGTTGCAGCTTCTGACGGGGGCGGTTGCGGAGGTTGGTGGGAAGACCAGTGGGGCAACCGCGGCCAACGGCGTCTTCACCATTGCCGGGGCCCCGACCGGCACCCAGACGCTCACCGTCACTGCTCCCGGGCACCAGCGCTCCCAGCAGACCGTCGTCCTGTCGAAGGGGCAGAACGATGTCGGGCTCGTCTACCTGCCTCCCAACCTCGACCCGGGCAAAGGGGCAGTCACCGGAACCGTGGTTCTGGCGGGTAGCAACGCGCCGGTAGGAGGCGCCGTGATCCGCTGTGGGACGGCAATGGCCCTCTCCCGGTCGGACGGCACGGGCCGCTTCGCCCTGTACAATGCGCCGGTCGGGACAGTCCAGGCGACCTTCACCGACCCGTCAAGCGGGGCCAGCACCTGGCGTTACATCACCGTGACTGCCGCCGCGACACCGGTTGAGATCGGTACCGTCACCCTATCCTTCGGGCCGCCGCCACCTCCAATCTAGCCGACCCTCGGCGATGGCCGTTGAGTTTGCCGATGGTGGAGGCCCGAGGCCTGTGCGAGGGCCAGATGTCCTGGCGAAGCCTGGCAACGACTGTCGTCGCAATCATCCTCGTCGGCACGCTGGCTGGCACGCTCCTGTATCTGCGGCAGCGGCCACGGCCCGGAGGCGATGCCGGCCCGGTGGCTGGGGAGTCCGGACCCAGGGACACCGCAGCGAGGCCAGCCATCGAGGTGGAAGAGCTGGCCGCGGAGCACCGTGAGGGGGGGCGCCCGACCTGGAAGATCAGACTGGCACAGCTTCAGGTCGAGAAGGGCGGCCGGACGATCACGGCGGGCAGGCTCAGGGACGGCATCATCTACGACAGGAAGGGACAGCCGGCCGTCAGGGTGACAGCTCAGCAAGTGAAATACGACACGGTCCAGTACGACTTCGACGTCGAAGGCGAAGTCCGGATCGTCTCACCCAAGGGCGCCCGCATAAGCACGGAGAAGGTACACTGGGACAACAAGACCCGAACTCTCAACGCACCCGGCCGGGTCATGCTGCGCACCAAGGATGATGTGACCGTCACCACAGCGGGCCTCAAGTTCGATACGCCAACCCAGGTCGTCTACTGCCCGAACCAGGTGCGGATGCGGACGGGACGGAGCGACGTAATCGGCAAGAAACTGGAATACAAACTGGAGAACGGCGCCTTCACACTGCATTCGGTGCAGATGGTCATCGACGTGGAGGAGGCGAAAGAGCAGACCAGGAGCGGCTGATGTGGAAGTCTCATGGGTGGAACACGGCTGAAGTCTCGTTGGTTGTGATGCTTGCGGGCCTGGCTGTGCTGGGGCTTGTGGTTCTGACAGTCGGCCTGGGGCTCTGTCAGGATGAGACAGCTCCGCCGGCATCGCCCTCGGCGAAGGCGGATGATCCCGCGCCGGCGCCCGAAACGGCTGACGAAGCGACGGCTCCGGATGAGAAGCAGACTCAAGCGGAGGAAGAAGAGGAGCCCGTCCACATTGAGAACGCGGACCGCATGCAGTATGACCCAGAGAAGGGTCTGTACTTCCTCACCGGCAACGTCCACTTCCGGCACAAGGACGCGCACCTCTACTCCGACGAGGCGCAGTACGACGAGGAGAACGACACCGCGCGTGCCGTCGGCAAACTCAAGCTCGTCACGCCCGACACAACGGTGACCGGAGACTTGATTACGGCGGACTTCGACGAGGAGGTCGCGGAGATCACAGGCAACGTCCGCCTTGTCACCCAACGCAAGAAGGAAGAGGAGGCAGAAACCGAACCGCAGGCCGGCGAGGCAGAGGGCGGAGCCGAAGGTGAGGCAGGCGAGCGCCCGGCCGACGAAGCTGCAGAGGCTGAAGAGGACGAGAAGAAACCCAAGAAGCTGGACGAGTACCGCGAGAAGCTGACGACCGTGACGTGTGGGAGAATCCGCTATTGGTACGAGGAGAAGCGGGCGGTGGCCACCGAGGACATCGTTGCCGTGCAGGAAGACAAGACCTGCTACGCAGATGAGGGCACATACCTTGAGGAGGAGGAGACCCTCACGCTGACGGGCGACCCCGTGCGCGTCGTCATGGAGAACGGCAATCGCTTCCAGGCCCCCAAGATAACGGTGGACATCGCAGGCGACCAGGTCTGGACTGAAGGCCGCGTCAGCGGCATCTTCAAGCGGGAGAAGAAGGAGGAGGAGGAGGGCGAGAAAACGCCCCCCGAGGAGGGTCCCCAGCCGGAAGGCGAGCCGGCGCCCGCCGGCCCGCCCGAGTAAGTCGTCCCCCGTCGGTGTCGAGTCGAACTACCGCTTGCCGTACTCCTCGATGGCCTCCAGGTAGCACTCAACGCTCGGTATCGGCACCGTATACGGGATGTGATTGCCCACGGCGAAGAAGAACCCCGGGCAATCACGCCCCAGATCGGCGCAGCGCTTCACCTCCGCCCTGATGTCCTCCATGGTGCCGTATTGCAGGATACGGGTATCGATGTTGCCGACGATCACATGCGTCTGGCCGTACTTCTCGGTGATGTACTCCAGGCTCGTCAGGGGCTCGAAGATGAACCCGTCGGCACCCGCCTCCACCAGGTCATCAACGTAGTCGTCGAAGTTGCCGTCGGAGCAGAAGAGTATATTGATGCCGGCCTCCCGCAAGGGCGCCCACAGCTTCTTGTGCCGCGGGAAGACGTACTTACGCATCCACTCGGGGGAGAAGACCGTGCCCGAGGCCCAGACGATGTCATCGTGGGAGATGAAGACCGGCACCTCGGCCTTCACATGGGCGAGGCTGACCATCATACTGATCTCGGTAAAGGCGTCGAGAACCTTCTCGAAGCGGTCCGGGTCGAGTATCGCGGCGCTCATGAACAACTCCCAGCCGAAGGTGACGATCGACCAGGTGAAGACGGTGTTGTAGAAGCCTCCGGGGAACACGGCCTCCGGGTAGGCCTTCTGGCCGTTCTCCCACGCCTGCCGCACGCTGGCTGTCAACTCCTCCATGCTCGGCAGTTTCGCTTCTGCCAGCGGATCGAAGGAGAGCACCTGCTCCTCCGTCTCGAAGGCGTAGCGGGAGTGCCACGGCGTCTCGGTCTCGTAGAACTTCGCCCGGCCCATGTCCGAACGCGGCAGGCCCCAATCGCGCCCGTAGGTGGACCAGATGAGATCGTAGTCCAGAGCCTTGGCAAGGGCCGGTCCCGCGGCGCCGCGTGTTTCGGGATCTTCCGGATCGACGCCCGTGACCTTCATGATGAAGGCGCGGTGGCTGATGTACTCGGTGTGGGGAATCTGATCCGGCATCTCGAGGTGGATGGCCTTCCAGCCTCGTTCGTAGCTCATTCGAACTCCCTTCTGCTCTTGCCTTGATGCCGTATGCCGCTCGTGCCGACGGAGCTCCCGCTCCGCCGGTTATCCCGTGCTCGCACCACGGCTCCCGCCCTGCTTCTCCGCGTCGCGTTGCGCCGCCTGCCCAATGCCTTCCGCTCCGGAAGGCAATGCCATTGCCCACAGCGAACCATCCCGCCCAATGCCCGCCGAGAGACCGGAGGACAACATGGACGTTGGTGCCATTCCCGACTCACTCGAGTTCAAACCCGATTTCGCGGAGGCCAGGCGCTACTGGCGGGCCTTCTGGGCCGGGGAGATCATCGACCGACCGGGAATCATGATCCGGGCCCCGAAGGACGGCGTCAAGCAAGAGCCCGGCCCGCCCTACATGGCCGGACACGACGGCAACTTCGACCCCGCCATCGATCGGATGCTCGCACACGCGGGAACTACTTACTTCGCTGGCGAGGCAATCCCCTGTCATTCCCCGAGCTTCGGGCCGGACATGTTCGCGGGGTTCCTCGGCGCCGACCTCGCGCGCTCCGCTGATAGCTCGGGGACAAGCTGGTCGATGCCGACGGTCGAGAATTGGGCCGATGCGCTCCCCCTGGAGCTGGACTCCCGGAACCCCATCTGGCGTCGGATGGTGGACTTCGTCCGCCGGATCGCGGAGAGATGCGAGGGCAAGCTCCTGGTCAGTCACATTGACCTCCACAGCAACCTGGACGCTCTGGCGGCTCTGCGCTGGCCCGATCGTCTCTGCCTGGACATGTACGACTGCCCCGACCTCGTCGACCGCGCAATGGTCGACGTCCGGAAGATCTACTTCGAGGTCTACGCGGCGCTCTACTACGTTGGCAAGATGAACCAGTACGGTTCGCTGGGATGGAGCCCATTCTACGGCGAGGGACGCATGAACTTCATCCAGTGTGATTACATCTGCCTGCTCTCGCCTGAGATGGCGCGCCGCTGGGTGATCCCCGCGTTGGAGGAGGAGGCCAGTTTCCTCGATCACTGCGTCTATCATTACGACGGCCCGGACGCTCTGGTTCACCTCGATGACATCCTGGGAATCGAGGACCTGCATGTGATTAGCTGGGTACCCGGGGCGGGCAATCCCGCCCACAGGGACTGGATCGAGCTTTTCCAGAACATCCAGCAGGCAGGAAAGGGCCTCGACATCCACTGCTCAATCGGCGAGATCCCGTTCTTCCACGAGCGCCTGCGCCCCGAGCGCGTCATGTATAGCTGTTGGGCCAGCAGCCAGAAGGAAGCAGACGAGGCGATCAAGTGGCTGGTTGACCATACGTAGTGCCTCGTCAGGCGTGATGTCTTGAGCTGGGCCGATCGTGGCCATAGCGCCGCCACTGCCGACGCCGGGGCCCCACGCCACCCTCAGCCCCAGCCCCCCCTACGCGCTAACATAAGGAATTCGCGTGACGGATCCGGGCCGGATACTTCGCCTGCAGACGACGGCAGGCTTGTATTCCCCTCCTCACGGCTTATGTTAGCGCGTATGCCCCAGCCTCCACCGCACCCCCACAGCGGGAGAAAGGGAACCGCGAAGCAGTTGGCCATCCCGCAGTCGCGGGACCTGGAAACCATGAAGCTAGGCGTTCTGCCGACGCCTTCGGGGGCGCTACGCCGACGGGCCTGGAGACCCGCGGGCACGGGCGAAGCGCAAATCTTCGAGGCAGCCGTGCATGCCGCGAGGCGGAACCCTGAGACGATGCAATAAAACAGGACAGTCCCCTTTTTGGGTGCCGTTCGTTGTCCGTGGCCCACGGGGCGGAGCCGGAGCTCCGCCCCCACGAACGACTCCCGAATGTTCGAGGCAGCAGTAAGGCGGCGCAGCGATACCATGGGGACCGTGGCTGACGCGGCACGAGGCGGGCGCACGGTACGCGCGTCGTGATCGTTTACCGCCCCAGGTAAACGACGGTTCCTGCCCATGCGTCTGGTGAAGTGGCAACCGAGGCCTGCCTCTATTGCTCGTCGCATTGGGGAGGGACATCGTCGATGGTACTTGCCTCAATCGCTTCAGTCCGCCGCTGTGCGTGTCTGTCGTTGTTGTGCGGTATGGTCTTGCTCTCAAGCGCCCTGTCCGTCCACGCGCAGGCCGGGCCGGCGTGGGAAGTCACCTGGTACCTCACGAAGGAGTTCGGCACCGGCCATGGGGGGCACACGACGTTCATCGTGCCCGACGGGGCGGGCGGTGTCTGGACGAACGCCACCAATGCGTTCACATCCCAGCTCTGGCACATCTCAGGGGGAGAGCAGGTCGCTCCGTTCACTGTCGCTTGCTCGACCTTGGGCAGGGGGACCGAGGACGCCCGGGGGCCCGTAGGCACGCGCGGCCACATGGTCCGTGGCTTGCTGGGAGCGGCGCGGA
>CBFDAZ010000280.1:0-6847 GCA_965602825.1 uncultured bacterium | reverse complement strand
CCTGCAGATGGCCCACGATGCGGGGGTCCGGTTTCATGCAGTCGATTGCGCGATGGTTCAGGAGGGTGGCCGGTGCATCGTCTCCCAGGGTGACCGGCAGTCCCCCAATTCGCCGCTGTTCTGGGAACTCCGCAAGGACAACGAGGGCACGATCGGCAAGCTCACCGACCTCGGTGTGGACCTCACGCGCGATACGGTGCTCGACGTCAACGGCGATTGGATCGGCGTCCCCTGGCTCCGGAGACGCTGGCGCATCCCGATGGCCTCGGTCTATTCACCGACCGCCCGGCGCTGGTTCGTGGAGCAGATGGAGGCCATCGCGGCCACCGGCGCCACGGCCCTCCACTTCGATGAGCCGGCCATGGGGTCGTATGGGGTCCAGTCACCGAGCCCCGGGGACTTCTCCGACCACGCGATGGCCGCATTCCGCAAGTGGCTGCGAGGCCGGCCCGAGCAGGTCTGGCGCGCGGCGGGCATCGAGTCGCTCGACGACTTCAGCTACCGGGAGTTCGTCCTCCAGCACGGGGGCAATCCCCGCAACGCGCCCCTCTGGCGGGAGTTCGTGCGCTTCCAGCTCTTCACCACCCGCGACCATGTGCGGGAGCTGCGGGACATTGTCCGCGCCAAGGTCGGTAGCGACATCCCGCTCTCCATGAACGCCAATGCGAGCTCCTGGATCAAGCTGCCGTTCCTCGAGCTCCAGGACTTCATGACCACCGAGGTCGCTCACCAGGCCAAGGGCCGCCAGGTGCCTACCGCACCCTTGCTCGTCTACAAGCTCGCCGACGCCCTCCGGCAGCCGGTCGCCAGCACCGCCCATGGCCACGACTGGTGGGAGATGAAGACCGACCAGCACCCCATCCTGGTCTCCTCGTGGCTGGCGATGGGCTATGCTCTCGGCCACCACCTGATGATGCCCTGCAAGGCGTGGGTCATGGATCCCGTCACCGGTTCGGACACCTACCGGCCCGTCACCGACCATTACGCCTGCCTGGCGCGGTTCATCAAGCAGGTGGCCCCGCTGCTCGACGGCCACGAGGCCATCTCCGTGGTCGGTGTCGCCCTCGGATGCGACGCGATCGAGCGTGATGCGACCAGTCTGAATGCGCTCCTGGTCCGTCTCGCGAACGAGAACATCCCGTTCAGCACAGCCATCGAGGGGAACGACCTGCTGGACCGGCAGATCGCGGCCGAAGACCTGGCGGGCTGCGCCGCGGTGCTGGTGGCCAGCCCCGCCTTCCTGTCAGGCGAAGCGAGGCAGCGCGTCGGTGAGATCGCGGGCGACTGTCCTGTGGCTGACCACTACGGCGGCCGTATACCGGCCTTCATTCCGCGACCCATCCGGGTCGAGGGCGCCGACGGCGTCTGGGTCCTGCCCCGGGCCGTCCCCGGCGAGGCAAACGCACCCGTCGCCGTCCACCTGCTGAACCGCGACTACGACGCCGAGGCACGTTCGATGGTCGCCAAGGGGCCGTTCACCGTCACCATCGATGCCCGTCTCTTCCCCGGCCGGAGCTTCACCAACGCCACTCTCCACCAGCCCGTTCTGCTGCCTGAGCTGCCTGAGGATGAGGGCTTCGACTTCGCGCAGACAGCGTCACTCGACATGGCGCAGTCCAATGGGCAGATCGAGCTGAGCATCCCGGCGCTCGAGCTGTGGGCGGTTGTGGAGCTGAGGTAGCGGCGGCCACGCCTACCGCACCGGCACAACCACCAGACTGAGCCCGGCCGGCAAATCCTCGGCCACCAGCGTGTGGTCCTGCCGCCGGACGATGATCGGGGCGCTGGTTCCACTTCGCCAGTCAACGCGTCGCGCGGCGGACAAGGCCAGATTGCGGGTGCAGTCCAGACGGACCTCCGCCCCGCCTCTTTCGGCGCGCGCGGCGATGAAACCGCCGCGGCGGCTATCGAACCACCGCGCCTCGTCGCAGCCGTCGCTCTCGAGGCCCACGTCGTCCATATACCGCCCCCGATCGATGAAGTCGCTGAGCGCCCGTCGCACCCCAATCGCCGATCGCAGCAGGCGGGCCGCCTCACCCTTCAGGCGAGGGTCATCGGGATCATCGTCGCCTGTCGGCCCGCCGCCCGACACGCGGAATATGCACCCCAGCAGGAGCGTCCGCTCGATGTGCTCGGTGATCGGCGCCACCTCCTCCAGGCCGAACTGCCCGGCATCCGTTCTCGCCCACGGCACGGTATAGCGCAGCAGGCGTGGGAACCCGCGCGCGGGAGGCGGGCCGAACGAGCAGAGGAAGCGGTCGACGTGCCTCGCGTAGAGGTCGCTGGCGCCTTCGACCTCGATGAAGAAGCCCTTCCGGATCGCCTGGCCGGCCTGTTTCGTCTCCGCCAGCAGTCTCAGGTAGGCCCGGTTCCACAGGCCGAAGCTCTCGCTATCGTGACCGTGCCCGGACGCCGCACACAGCTCCGGGTGCATCGCCGCTACCTGGTCCATGAAGATGCCGCTGGCGCCCATCTCCGCGTGCAGCCGGGCCGTATCGCGGAACAGCTTCCGCCACTCGGGAGCCGCTACACAGGCTGCCCAGAAAGGGCGTTGGTGCCAGAAGTACACCGGGAACTCCCCCCACTGGAAGTCCACTCGCCGGACGCGCGGCGGCAGGATCCCCCCCGGTTGCTCCAGCCACCCGCCGGCGAATTCGCGACCTGTCGCTCTGTAACGGGCCACGGCGTCGCCGTAGCCTGTGTCGCCCTCCGCCAGCCAGGCGGGGTACTGCTGGGGGAACTTCTCACTCCACTCTCGCGCGTCGCCGGCCGTCTGAAGTGGACTGAGCAGATAACCGTTCGTGTAGAAGTAGGGGGACAGCCCCGCCGTGCGGAGCTGCTCTAGCTGACGGGCCAAGCCCTCGACACCCAGCTCCAGCGGCGGGAAGTAGCACGGGTAGTACTGGTCGCCCCGGCCGTACAGTACTACCCAGAGGCAGACATCGCGGATGTCGAGGGCCTTCGCCCAGCGGATGGCTTCCTCCGGGCGCAAGCCGTCCCAGCGTCCGTACATGAACGCGGCGATATCCCCTCGCCCTGGCCGTTCGGGGCGCAGGCCTTCCGACACCAACCATTTTCGGTAGCGATCGGCGGGCTGGTGCCAGTCACCATGGCGGTGGCGAAAGACCTCAATATCCCCGAAGCGCCACGTCTTCCCGGCGGGAATGCGCGGGTAGGTCGTCACCTGGTACGTCATCCCGGCCTCGTCGCGCGACCCGTCCAGGGCGATGACCTCGTGCGTGGGGTCGAGCACCATCAGGCCAAAGGACGTCTCGCGGCCAAGGTGCACGAAGAACGGCAGACACAGATCGCCCTGATACATGCCGTGGAGCCGCGCGACTCCTTTGCAGGCCTCCTTCGCCTGGGCCTCAAACGCTTCGGCCGACGTGAGATCGTCGATGAGAGCTCCCTGGTACAGGCTGGGCCACAGGACGCGGTCTTCGCGCCACGACGCACTCAGCCTGACGCCGCCGATGATGGGGAAGGTGACGCCGCACACCGTGACCTCCGGCTCCCGATTGGTAACCGCATAGTTCCAGCGCACCGTGTCCCCATCCGTCGTACTGGTCGCCCGGAAGATCACCGACGGAGCTTCGCTCTCCCCCGCCACCAGGCGACATTCCCAGCGCGTCCGTCGGCCGTCCCGGCCGACCTCGACCAGGTTGCCGGTCAGGGTCACGAAGGCCTGATCGGCCAGGTCGCCACCGAAGCTCCGCACCGAGACTCCCGGTGGCGAGAGAGCCGAACTGCCGGCCGGAGCCGCAGCAGCAATCAGCAATGCCGTCAGGAACACGAGCTGGCGTTGCGTTCTCATGGTAGGGGGCCTTCCGCGAACCGTGGGCTTGCCACCTCCATCAGCCTGCGCCATTCCGGGCGCTCCGCATCACACTGTGCTCGACGACGAGGGGCGCCCCCCAGAAGAGAGCCCTCTGCCGGAAGAGGGGGTCGCCCGTGACGTTCCTCGTGGATAGTCGGAGTCAGTTTCGGGGTCTGGGGCTCTCAGCCCCAGCGGGCCCCCCCACCCAGTAACCCGGCGCAGGTCGGGGGATAAAAAGAGCGAAACCCATTGGTGTATGCCCGGGGAAAGAGCGGCGCCCCCCGACGTGCGGGCCGGCAGGGCCGTAGCTCAGCTCAGCCCCATCGCGACCAGGTTCCGGTAGCTGATCGCCAGCGATTCGAACGGGTCGAGGTCGTAGCAGCGATCTTGCTCGACCAGGTACCACTCCACGCCGCTCGCCTTCGCTGCGTCCATGATCGCCGGCCAGTTGAGGTTCCCCTCCCCGATCTCCGCGAAGCGCTGCTCGCGATCGGGCGTCACGGCCATGTCCTTCAGGTGCAGCAGCGGAATGCGTCCCGCGCACTTCCTGACCCACGCCGCCGGATCGCCGCCGCCGGCCTGGATCCAGTACGTGTCGATCTCGAACTTGAGCTGCTCGGGATCCGAAGCCTCGTACAGCAGCTCCAGCCACGTCTTCTCCCCGTAGCGGGCGAGCTCGTGGTTGTGGTTGTGGTACGAGAAGTCCATGCCCTCCGCGGCGAGCCGTTCCGCCACGGGTGCCAGCTCGTCCACGAAGCGCTTCACGCCATCCGGGCTGCGGTACTCCCCTGGCAGTCCGCCAATGGCCGGGTGCACGCACGTCCACAGCTTGTGCTCCTCGATGACCGCCTCCAGGTCATTGAGGAAGCGCTCCCAGCCCATGTGCGTCGAGGCGACCGTCAGGCCGGTGTCCTCCATGATCCTGGCGACCTCTTTCGGATCGGCCGGGCCGAAACCCGAGATCTGGACGGCCGTGTACCCGATGTCGGCCACCTTCTTGCAGCTCTCAATGATGTCGGGAAGCGTCTTGCAGTAGTCTCGAACGGTGTATAGCTGCGCGCCTACGCACGGCTTTGCCATGACCCATCTCCTTCTGCTACAGGCTGTTAGCTGCTCTGCCCGCGACCTTCGTCGTGAATGGCCCGAGCTAGCCTTCCTGCTGCTGGCGCCTCTGCCTTCTCCTGCGCTGCGGGCGGCCCCACGCTGGCTCGACCAGTTCCGTCTCCCATTCCGCCATCGCCGCGGTGATCTCGTTCATCACGTCCGCCTTGTCGTCGGCCAGGTTCGTCGTCTCACCGATGTCCTCGCTCAGATCGTAGAGCTCGGGGGCGGCATCGCCGAGCCGGACAAGCTTCCACTGTCCTTGCCTGGCCGCGTAGTTGTTCCCGGCCCGCCAGAAGAGCCGCTCGTGGGGCGTTCCCGCGCCACCCGTGATGAATGGGAGCAGGTCCACACCGTCAATCGGCCGGTCATCCGGTATCCCGCCGCCGGCTGCGGCAACGGCTGTTGGCATCACATCCAGGGCGATGATCGGCTGGTCGTACGCCGTCCCCGCCTGGATGCGGCGCGGCCATTGCACACAGAACGGCACGCGCATCCCACCCTCGTACATGCTCCCCTTGCCGGCCCGCAGGGGCGTGTTGATGGACCCGTTGGCATTGGTCGGCCCGCCATTGTCGCTGAAGAAGAACACCAGCGTGTCCTCCTCAGCGCCCACGTCTCTCAGCTTCTGCAGCACCTTGCCGATCCCGTCGTCCATGGCGGCGAGCATGCCGGCATAGGTCCGGCGCTTGGCGTCGGTGATGTCCGGGAAACGCTCGACGTATGAACCCGGAGCCTGCATCGGGGTGTGCACGGCGTTGAACGGCAGATACAGGAAGAAGGGCTCCTCCTTGTGCCGATCGATGAACGCGACCGCTTCCCGCGCGAAGGCATCGGTCAGGTACTCCTTCTCGTCAACCTCTTCCGTCCCCCTCAGGATCGGGTTCCACGTGCCGGTGCCCGGATCGACGTACGAGTGTCCCCCGTGCAAGAAGCCGTAGAACTCATCGAAGCCACGCTTGAACGGATGGAACTGAGGCGCCATACCCAGATGCCATTTGCCCACGACGCCCGTCACATAGCCTGCCTCCCCGAGCGCATCCCCAATCGTGGTCTGCGAGAGGGGCAGACCGATGTGGCTCCCCTCCGGCTGCCCCGCAAGCGGACCCGTGTTGAACTCATGCCCGAAACGCTGCTGGTACCGACCGGTCACCAGGCCCGCCCGGGTCGGGCTGCACACCGGACAGGAGACGTGCCCATCCGTGAAGCGCACACCGTTCTGCGCAATCGAGTCGATGTTGGGCGTTGGGATGTCCTGACAGCCCTGGTAGCCGACATCGGCATAGCCCTGGTCGTCGGAGACGATCAGGACGATGTTCGGCTTGCCCGGGGCATCCTGCGCCGCCGCCCGGTTCAGCCTTCTCGTCAGCAGACCCGCCGCGCCCGCACCGAGAAGCGTCACGAAATCCCGGCGCTGCATCCCTCCCGGCACTCGGCAGGAACCGCTTCTCACTCGCTTTTCGGACATGACGTGCCACTCCCTTCTGTCGGCACTCCCCGCAGGTCGTACGGACGTCCATCGGTTCCATGTGCTCCGACGACTATCCTGCCTTGCCGTACTCCCGAAACGTCGGCGCCTCTGAGGGCATCCTCGATCCCACGTAGCGGCGTGCCCCGTAGGGGCGCGGTTCACCGCGCCCGGCCGTCGCCTCACGGCCAACGCCGGGCGGCATATCTGCCGCCCCTACCTCCCACGAACGCCTGCGGATCGCCCATAGGACCCAAGAGGCCTGACCCGCCCGCCACGAGAACCTGCCCAGCGGCACACGAAGAAATGGAGGACACCTCTCATGACAGCCGAGCAACTCACCGCGGACGTCAAGCAGGTCGCGCGGGCCGCGGGCGCGGACCTGGTGGGCATCGCCTCAATCGACCGGTTCGAGCATGCCTCCGCGGACGTCCACCCCCGGTCGATCTTCAGCAAGACAG
>CBFDAZ010000279.1:0-6866 GCA_965602825.1 uncultured bacterium | reverse complement strand
GTTCGTTCAGAATCCCCGAGGCCTTCATCGAACGCTTCCCCACCACAAAGAGCGGTTTCGACCCGTATTCGGCGGCGATCTCGGGTATCTGGTTCCGACACCCGTACCCGAAGACGACCGCGTCGGGGAGCGACAGGGTGAAACTCCCGGCGGAGCCGGTCCGCAAGATGGAGGGTAAGGGCACGCGCATTGCTGACCTCCTGAACGGCGTGGGGCGCTAGCCCGGTCTCTTCACGACAAACGTCGCGGGCAACCCGCTCTTTTGGAAAAGAGCCGGTTTCCCGCACCGTTCCGGCAGAAAACTCTAGTTCCGTACTGCCGCTTGCCACGGTGCAGACTGTCGCGCTCGCCGCTAGCAGACGGCCCCAGACACGGCGCGACAGCAGCCTCCATGAGCCTGTCCGGGAACCGGCTGCCGAGTGCGCCCTGAATAATGCGGGCTAGGCGCTCTGGGGGAGGGCTGCGGGCCGGATACTGCGCCTGCACACGGCGGCAGGCTCGTATTCGGCCCCTCCTCACGGCTTATGTTGGCGCGTATGCCCCCGGACCCTCCCGACCCCCGCCAGGCGGGGTCGGGATGTCTCCCCGCGCAAGCGCGGGGTCAGGCACTCTCCCAGCGTCCACGACGCCGCCCCCGCGGGAGAGGGGCGAATGCCAAGGGGACGGCGGGGTGATGCGGCGATACCATAGCGATCACGCGTAACAAGGCGTTAGTTGTCCGACGTCATCGCCGGCGGGACGATGCGGCCCGAGGTGAGTTCGCTCTTCGGTTCCAGGCCGCGTCTACGTTGCGCTGCCAGTTGCAGTCGATGAAGTCCTCCGCCTCCACCCAGACCCATCCTTCGCCCGTCGTCTGCCGCGCCGGCACCTTCTCGAACGCCAGCGGCCGTGGGTGCGGCGAATCGGGGTCGGTGGGGGCCGGTTTCCCGGCGTGGGCGGGCTTGGCCTGCTCGCCGGCTTCGGGAACCACGGAATACACGGAAGATGGCTTGTCTGGCGATTCGGCGTCCTCGGAGTGCGGGCGCCCGGTCCGGACTGCCGTTGGGGAGGTGTCACTCCGCAGTCGGCGCACCGGTGGGCGGCGTGGGGTCGCCGGCCTGCAGCTCTCTCACGCGGCACAGGGGGCAGGGGTTGTAGTAGGTCGGCTCGCCGCAGACGGGGCAGGGGTGCTCTTCACGGTCGGGCTTCTTCGGGCGCTTGAGGAAGCGACCGAGCGAGACGATGAGCTGCCTCTTGCTCATCGGCGCCAGGCTCTCCATCGCCTCGAAGAGCTGCTTGAAGCGGTGGATCGCCGGGTCGAAAAGCGGGCAGTCCTCGTCCAGAGTCGGCAAGTCCTCCAGCTCACAGTAGACCGCCATTGCCTGCTCGGGCAGGTGGAACAGCGGCTTGACCTTCCGCGGGAAGACCGGGCCCTGCGGCATCACGGCCTTGGGCGGATGAGACTTGCCGGACAGCAGGTCCTTCAGGGCGTAGACGAGCTGATCGTCGAGCGTATGCCCCGTCGCCAAGACGTCAGCGCCCACACGCCCGGCCAGGATCGCCGTGATCGGCCGTCGGATGCCGCCGCACACCGCACACACCGGCCAACGGTCGGTCTCCTCGACGCGGACGCCCCAGTCGCTCACGCGCGCCGTCACCAGCTCGACCCCCACGCGCGTCGCGAGTTCGTCGCAGACAGCCACGCAGCGATCCGAGTACTCGCCCAACCCCATGTTCACATGCAGCGCCACGAGCTGGAAGCTCAGCCGACCCTTGCGCAGCTCGGCGAGTGCGTGCAGGAGGGCAGCGCTGTCCTTGCCGCCGGAGAGCGCCACGGTGACCCGGGACTTCCTGGGGATCATCTGGTGGGCGCGGATCGCTCTCCCGACCCGTCGTTGGATGGACGTGGGAAAGCAGCGCTCGCAGAGCGGCCCACCCATCTCCGTGAAATGGTACAAGCGCCCCGTGCGCCCGCAGCGACACGTGCCGTCGAGGATGGTCTGGCGGTCGGGGAATTGCATGTCTTCCGGGTGATGCTTCGCGGAAAGCCACGGATGCGCCTGCGTGCGACGGCAGACGCGGAAGGGGACGTTCAGGGGGTGTCGAACGTATGAACTGAGGAGACGCGGCCGGCTGCATGGCCGATGGAGGGTCCCATGTCCACCAAACCCGAGAAGGCCGAGACGCAGACGAAGCAGGACCTGCCACGAGTGCGGGTCTCGAAGGTGACTATCGAGGGCTTCAAGGCTTTCAAGGACCCCTTCACCCTCGAAATCCCTCCCCCCCTCGCCCAGGACGACATGGACGTGTTCGTGCTGGGCAGTGTCAACGGGGTCGGGAAGACGACAGTGCTGGAAGCGATCTGCCTGGGGATGCTCGGACGGCAGGGGCACGGCGTTGACCAGGCCACGAGGACGATGCTCGTCAACTCCTCCAAGGAAAGCGCGGACATCTGGTTGGACATTGATATCGGCGGGGAATGCAGCCGCAGGCGCCTCGAGTTGCTGCCCGGCGTCGGTCTCGCTACTGCTGGGACCTCACAGGCGCTCGCCGGCCTCTTCAGGCAATCAGAAAGCGTGCTTCGCGCGACGACGGGCAGGGCCCTTGCCGTCATGGCAGGGCGAGGGGCGGACCCGATCATCGCTCCGCCAGTCCTGTACTTCCACAGCTACCGTAAGGTGGCCTCAGGCCCGATCGACCCGCGCAAGATTGGGGGGGACCCGAACTCAGGCGTCGTTGTCACAAGTCTCAGCGTCTTCAAGGCCCACGTACTTGAGGCAATGCTCGCCGACGCCGACCTGATCGAAGGCACCGCGGGGCCAGACGAAGCTCGTGAGACGCTGGGAACCCTCAGCGGCCTGGTGGACCGGCTCACTGGCTGCACGATCGGGAAGCTGGGAAGGGTGGGCGATCGTCTGGACATCCGCGTCGTCAGGAAGCACGATGGACTCGCCATGCCCTTCGATGCCCTCTCCAGCGGCCAGAAGGAGATCATCTCGACTCTGTTCCTGATCTGGCAAGCGACCCGTCATTGCCCCTCCGTGGTGCTCATCGACGAGCCGGAGCTGCATCTCCACGGCGAATGGCACAGCACCGTGGTCCGCACGCTCTGGGAGCTGGCGCCTTGGAACCAGTACATCCTGGCGACTCACTCGGGACGGGTAGCGAGGTCGGTTGAGCAAGACCGTGTGTACGTCATCCAGCCGTAGGGGGTGGCTACTTGCCGAGAGGTGTTCGGGCCACCGCTGAGGGTCTGGAGGTCGGCCCTCAGCGCGTGTTGTTTGTGGAAGGACATCACCAGTCGGGGTTCGACGCGTATGCGCTCCGGTTCCTGCTCGACCCGTTGGGCGTAGAGGTGCGCGCCGTGGGCGGGCGGGACAACGTTCTCGGCGCAGCCCGAGCACTCTCGCGCGGGGACCCAGAGAGGGGCGTTCTGGGGCTCGATGCCTACGGTGTCGTGGACCGCGACTACACGCCTGACGACGAGGTCGAGGCCCGCTGGGTCGGCGGCCCGTTCGCCGACAGCCGCAGGGACCTGGTCTGGCGACGGCATGAATTCGAGAACTACTTCCTGGAGCCCAACTTCATTGCGCAGTGGAATGAACTGCGAGGTGTGCAGACAGACACGGAGGCGATGTGGCGCCGGCTCCTCGCGGGCGCAAGCCAGCGGGCGTTCCTGGACGCCGCCAACCTCGTCATCAAGGAACTGCGATCCCACACCCAATACTCAGACCCGCGGCTGAAGGAGTTCAAGATGGAGGAGGGCGGCTTCGGCGATCCGCAAGACGCGGAGAGGGTCTTGCTCGAAGGCCGAGACTACGCGCGCGTGCTGGATGACACCTCCTCGATCCTCCATGCTGACTGGTTGCGCGAGCGCTTCCACGCGAACCTAGCCGTGCTGTTCGGTGGCGGTGACTACGCCCAGCTTCGCAGGGGCGAAGGTGACTGGATGTCCCGGATGGAGGGCAGCAAGCTCATCGGTGAAGCGGTGTCCTCCCGCTTCCTGAAGCTGCGCGGCGCGAACGGCAAGTTCCTCCGAGGGCGGCAACTGTGGAAGCGCGTCGGCCGCGACCTGATGCAGCGCTTCGACGAGCTCGACGTCAAGCCTCAGGACCTCGTCGAGCTGCGCGACTACTTCGAGCGCACCCGCCCACCACGCTTCCCCGCGGCTTGACCGGCCCTCGATGTCCCAAGACCTCGCACCTCACGGCCCCCACCAGGGACGGGGCGCGTTCGCCACTACCGGGCCGCCGCCGCGCTCTCCATCCACATCTCTCAGCACGATCCAGATTGGGTAGTCGGTCAGCGTTACGGTGAGGCTGGGTGCGCCGTCGGTCTCGCCGACCTCGGCCGGCACTTCGCGGTCTTCGAGCGGGTCGTAGACGCGAACGGTCTCAATGTTTGTCTTCAGGCCGGGGAAGGCGATGCGGTAGCGGCCGGCGTCGGGCACGTCCACGAGGAAGTTGCGCGTCTGGATGTAGGCGCCGACCGCGAGCGTCGTGTCGTCGATCTGGAACGGCAGCAGGCAGAAGACGTCGCGGTAGTACAGCGGCTGGGGCCGTACCTTGCTCGGGTCCCAGGTGCGCTCTCGCTCGCTCAACGGGATCGTCGTCAGGATGGTCGCGCCCTCGGCGTCGAAGATCGTCTTCTCATGTCCCGAGAGCTGCCAGACTCGCGGTCTCAGCCGCATCAGCCGCTCCCGAGGCAGATCCTGCGCACCCTCGAAGATGCCGACCAGCCGCTGAAGCGGGGCGAGCGGGCTGAGGTGAGACGGCTCGCCGGTCTCGATGAAGTGCTTCTCCCAGCTATCCTTCACGTCGTCGGGATTGCACAACGAGCCATCGCAGATGAAATGCAGACCCTTGTTCAGATAGAACGGATAGAGCCGGAGCCAGAACTTGCCGACATAGTGCTCGGGGCGCTCCTGCGCTCGGCCGGCGTAGGGCTCGGGCGCCTTATGGCCATCCAGGAAGATCGAGTTCTCGCTCAGCCCCCGTTTCCAGCCGGGCGGCGCCTGGCCGCGCTCGACCAGGAGCTCTCGCATTTCGGGCTGCATCAGGGCGATGATGTCGTGGGAGGTGGTGTAGTTGCCGCGGTACTCCGGGAAGAGCGTGCCGTAGCGCGGCACGAACCCGTCCACATTCTTGAATACCTCGCGCAACTGCGCCGGTCCCTCGGCGGCGTGCTGCGGGAAGTCCCGCCAGTAGATCCCATAGGGGTGGTAGCTCTCGGCATCTACGCCCGCGGGCTTTGGCGCCATCCAGAAGCCTTTGCGGAAGAAGCTGGAGTTCGAGAAGCCGTTGATGACCATCGACTTAACGGGGAAGTACCGGCGGACGGCAGTGGCGGCGAGACCAAGCAGCCGGTCGCGGTCGGCCTGGCCCTCGATCCTTGCGTCGTACTTGCCGGCGTAGAGGAACCATGAGCCAAACGTCAGCTCGTTCCAGACCTCGAAGTGCACGTCCCCGTCTGACAGCCCTTCCTCCACCGCGATCCGAGCCAGAAGATCGGCGTACTCCGACCAGCCCCGGTACGTCTCCTCATCCGTACGGGGGTCGCCGAACGGTCGGTACTGCAGCGTGCGCACGGGGACCTCGGTGCCGCGGCGGTAGTCCTTGGGCAGCGGCTTGGAGATGGTCACCCCGAACGCCTTCGCCCCGAACTGCGGGCGCGGCTGGACCTCTTTGAAGAGACCCTCGGCGGCGCAGTTGGCCGTTAGATCGCTGATGCCCGTGTAGCCCGGCCGCACGACCGATGGGTCATCGATCTCCAGGAGCACTTCCGTGTCGCCCTGCTTGCCGTCGCGGGCGAACCGCGCCGTTGTCTTGAGGGTGGCACAGGGAAGGCCCTGGTGGGAGTTGAGCAGCACGATGACCCGGAAGTCGTGGCGTTTGGAGGCCTGAAGGATCGCCCGGTAGAGCGCGTCCATCCCATCAGTCAGCCGCATCGGCTGCCCCAGGTCCTCACGGTATACCGTGTTCGCCCAGCCGACCTCGCGCCGGAAGAGCCGAATGCCACGTTCGCGGAGCGCACCGAGAACGCGGTCGGCATCCTCGGGCCGACGCAGTTGGTTCGCCGCGCTCCAGTTCCCGATGCCGTTCAGCAGTGTGGTCGCCGGCACCGTCTCGAGGTACCGGGCCCATCCGGTCTGCAGGTGCGAGCTGATGATGTACGATGCCAGGCCCCCGCCCAGGTTCAGGCCCATGATTGGCTCGGGGCGCGGGCAAGGCACCTCCACTTCCCGCTGTGCGCACCCCTCCCCGAGCACGGTCGAGAGCATTATGGCGGCAGACAGGCGCCCTGCCATCAGCCACGGCGCCGTCACGCGTTGCTTCAGTCTCATCTCTGTGCCCCGCTCGCGGCGCGCCCGCGGAGAGCGGCCGCCCGGAGATTCACGTCCCGCATGCGACGGACCAGGTCCCACTTGGGCCGGTCGGTCTCCGCGACCAGGCCGAAGGCGAAGTGCTCGCCGAAGTACGGCATCGCGCCGCGCCCGGGTCCGCGCCCGGTAAGCGGCTGGTCGCGATAGTGGAACCAGAGTAGTCCGACGCAGTACGGATCGGTCGCCGCGGCGCGCACCCAGCCATCGTACAGCTCGCCGGCGTCCGCGTCGTCCTCAGCGTGAGTGTGGAAGCGGCCGAAGCCCCGTAGTCCCTCATACCACGCGGGGAAGCTGAACTCCCCGCACAAGATCGGCTTGTCGGTCTCGGCCGCGAGGCGAGTTACCAACTCGTCCTCCCACTCGGGGGCGTACCGGTCGAAGCCAATCACGTCGCAGTGACGGGCGATGACCCGCCAGTCCTCCTCGCTCTCCCACCAGTTGGGCACGATCCAGTTGCCCAGGTAGAGGTGGTTCGGGTCGATCTCTTTGACCGTCCGATAGATGA
>CBFDAZ010000278.1:0-6882 GCA_965602825.1 uncultured bacterium | reverse complement strand
TCCGCACGCATCTCCGGCGATCCCGCAAGGACCTGCTGCGCACCGTGCGCCCTGGGCGCGGGCTGAAGCCGAAGCCGACAAGCCCGGTGAACCGGGCTTCCCGGCATAGGCGCGCACGCCGCACACCCCGTCCTAAACGGACGGGGCTACGCGCCGCCCCATCGGGCGGCGGGAAGACCCGTGAACGGGTCTTCGGAGGCAGAGGCACGAGCGACAGCGGTGGTCTCTGAGCAGGGGGCTCCCGCCAAGCGCGGTGTTCCGTAGCTGCTCGTGCTGACCACAGGGCTCCGGGAACAGCGTGTGGTCGTTGCGGATGCGGCCACAGCCCGGCTGGTGCTCCCCGCAGTCGAGACGGGATGGGCGGAGGACTGTCGGAATGTGAGCTCCAGGTTCCTCGCCCGACCGTGCCGGACTCCTTCGTCTTCAGGCTCGTTTACGGGCCTTCCCGCCGCCCCGTGGGGCGGCGCATAGCCCCGCCCTTTGAGGGCGGGGGCCGCCCCCACGCACAGAAACCCTCTCAGCCCGGTTTACCGGGCTTCCCACCCCGCCGCCCCGTAGGACGGCCCGTTGCACGCCGCGAGCAAGCAGCGGGCGCAGAATCCCCGCCGACGCTCTCTGCCCGGTCCCGAAGTGCGGCGTTGGGCAAGAGAGAGCGCCGAGTGGCTCGCAACGCACTGGCTTGACCGAATGCGCGCATCGGTCTTCAGGCTCGTTTACGGGCCTTCCCGCCGCCCCGTGGGGCGGCGCGTAGCCCCGCCCTTCTAGGGCGGGGGCCGCCCCCACGCACAGAAACCCTCTCAGCCCGGTTCACCGGGCTTCCCTCCCCGCGGCCGCGCGCCGCCCTTGCGCTGGCAGCGAGACGGCCGTCGTCGTATACTCGCAACGTGCGGCTGGCCCCCTTCAGGGGCTCTCTTCCACTCGGGTAGGAGGCACACCGATGGCACGGCGGTTCTACAGCGAGATCAACCTGCACATGGTCTGGCGGGTCAAGGGCGACGTCCCCACGCTCAAGGGCGACATCGAGCGCCACGTCCAACAGCACCTCCGAGCCCGCGCGCTCGACGAGCCGCTCGTCGTGTGCCACGCGATCGGCGGCACGGACGACCACGTCCACATGGCCGTCACCATTCCGCCCACGCTGACCATCAGCGAGTGGATCGGGCGCCTCAAGGGCGGCAGCTCCCACTACATCAATCACCGCATCGCCAACCGCAAGCTCCTGGAGTGGCAGGAAGGCTACGGCGTCGTCAGCTTCGGCACCAAGGACCTGCCGTGGGTGCTCGACTACGTGCGGACCCAGCGCGAGCACCACGCCAAGGACAAGGCACATGACCGCCTTGAACGGATCGAGTTCGACGACGCCTGAGCCAGGCCAGCAGACGTCACCGGCATCCAGTCGCACATGCACGGCGGCGCCTGGAGCGGAGCGCGCGCGTGGCAGGTCTGCGAGCGCTTCGCGAAGTTCGGCAAGCCGCTGCACTTCACCGAGGTCACCGTGGTCTCGGGCAAACGGACGAAACAGGGCTGGAACACAACCCCCGAGGGCGAGAAGCGGCAGGCCCGCCAGGTCGTCGAGTTCTACCGCACGCTCTTCTCGCACCCGGCGGTCGAGGCGATCACGTGGTGGGACTTCAGCGATCAGGGCGCCTGGCAGCGCGCCCCGGCCGGCCTGGTGCGCAAGGACATGAGCCCCAAGCCCGCCTACCTCGCCCTCAAGGACCTCATCGAGAAGCAGTGGTGGACCGGCCCGCTCGAGCTGAAGACCGACGCCGCCGGCCGCGTGACCTTCCGCGGCTTCCTCGGCCACTACGAGGTCGAGGCCGGAGGCAGGCAAGGGTCGTTCAGGCTCGAGAACGCTGGTACCGCAGCCGTCCGCGCCGCCCTGAGCTATCCTGCCCAACGAACTGCCCGGCCCGCCTCGCAGGAGAGGGGTGCCTGCTGCTTGCCGTTTGAAACACCGCGCGTCCCTTGCTATACTGTGGATATCCGCATGAGGCGCGCTCGAGGCAGCAGGCGAACTACTGGCCGTTAGGCTTCTCGGCCAATGACATTGAGGTCGCCTGCACGCCGGCGCCGTAGGAGGGAAACGTGGTGGGTGAGTGTGTTCTCGCGGTCGACTGTGGGACAAGCGGCATCAAGTACGCCTTGATAGGCCACACCGGGCCCATCATCACCTTCGAGAAGATCGAGGAGCGCCCCATCCGGCAAGGCATAGAGGGTGCGCAGAAGTGGGACCCCGGGGAGGCCATCGCCAATCTCGCCAAGTGCCTGTTCAAGGCCAGCATCGCAGCATCGGCGCAGAGGCTCAGCATCAAGGGTCTTGCGCTGACAACTACCACCTCCACCCTGGTCTGCACTGAACGTGGGCTGCCGCTTCCCACGCCACCTCCTCTGCGATGGGATGATCGTCAAAGTGAAGCAGAGGCTGAGACAATCAGCAAGCTGAACGACCGGACGGGCGCGTTCCCGTGGCTCTGTCCTGTGACGCCCGACACAGGTATCGCGAAAGCTCTGCTCCTGAGTTCGCGATATCCGCATGTGCTGATCAGGCCCGAAGTGTGCATCCTGGAGCACTGGTCCTACGCGAATCGATGGCTCACAGGGGTCGTGTCCCAGTGCGAGGCTATTCTTGCGCGCAAGTGGGGATTGACAAACGCACGGCCGTGGAACACTGAGTTCGTCGAGCTCCTACTTGCGGAGGTGAGCAAGAACTACAAGCCAAGCAGGAAGCAGCAACCCACTAGAGCGGGAGTGCCGCCGGAATCGCTGCAGTGGTTCAAGGAGAAGTTCCTTCCGGGCCCTGCGCTGGCCGCAGGCGAGGAAGTCGGCAAGCTTCGGCGAGCGGTTGCTGACATGGTGAACCTGCCTAGTACCACCTGCGCCTACGCGGCACCCTTCGATACTATCGCCCAGATCATGGGGCTCGGCGTTGTGGCTCCGAGCGACATCCTGGCGGTGTCATTTGGCACATCGCTTGGTGTCTGCTCAGCAATGAGGAACGACGCGGATGTCAAGTGGGGCTGTTTCGGGCCGATACCGTCGATTCCAACACCGGACGCCATGATGGTGTTCGATGGCGTTGCCTCATGTGGCAGCGCTATCGACTACGTGTGCTCGCAGTTCGGCCTGTGGAAGGACCAGCACCCGGACTACGATCGGGTCCAAGAGGCCCTAGGGACAACCCAGCCGGGCGCCCAGGGGGTGCGCATGCTTCCATACTTCGGCGGGGGCCGCCGGACGACAATCGCTAAGGCGGACCGCGGTAGCATACGAGGTCTTGGCCTGGGCGTTGACGAGAGGCAGGTGATCCGCGCCCTATACGAATCGCTGGCTTACCTGGTACGGCTGATCATCGAGGATCTGCAAGCTTGGCGCGGCCGGGAGTTCACGGAAGTGCGGGTCGGCGGCGGCGCGACGCGTTGCAGGGGCTTCGTTGAGCTGCTTGCACACGTCGCGAATCGCCCTGTTCGCGCGTGCAAGTACGTAGACACGGCATTGCTCGGCGCCGGCATGTGCGCTGCGTGCGGCTGTGGGTTGTTCGCCTCATTGAGCGAGGCCGCCGACCTCGCGAGCCAGGGGTTCGCCACGATCGCACCTGATCCAATGCAGGCCAACCTGTACGAGGAGCTGTACGGGGAGTACCGTGACGAGTACGGCAGCCAGATCCAGGTAACCCGATCGCCGACACCGCGATCAAGGAGACGAAGCAGATGAGCCCACGTCGCACGAGCAAGGCCAGAAAGCCTAAAGGTAGATCGAGCCGCAAGCCGGTCGCTTGCGATGACAAGGCATGGATGCGTTGGGGTGCGATCGTGAGCGTCGTGCGAAAGCACCGAGGGAGCGACGTGCAGCTCGGGTGCTTGCAGAACCTGGTCCGTACGCTCACTGGGGAACATGTCCCGACGTCAGTGCTGAAAGACGATCTGAGGTTCCTGGCCCCCCTGGTCACGATCTGGGAGGACTTCGTGTCGCCCACGAAGGGCTTCATAGATGCCCTGAGGGACGCAGGCATTGGCATTACGGTGAGTAAGGACACATACTATGCGGCTCGGCAAGCCACGTCTCCTCTGGCAAAACGCGCTGTGGCAATGCACATCCATAAGAATATACTCACCCCACTGGATACCGTCCTGCTTGACGCGGGGAGTGCTTGCGAGGCGCTGGCTGCTCAAATGGCGCACGGCGGCAAAGGTCATTTCACGGTGATCACGAATAACATGCGCGCGATCAGCAAATTCATGTACAACCCCTCGATCCGTGTGCATGTGACCGGCGGACGGTACGTCTTAGACGACGAATCACTAATCGGGGCCCGCGCAAAGCTCGCGCTCGCCAACTTCTTCGTGAGGACCGCCATTGTCGGTGTTTCCGGCATTACCTCTACCCATGTGTACTGCCACGGGATCGAAGGTGAGGAAGAACTGAAGAAGGAGTTCTGGCAGATGCCAGCCGAGACCCTGGTTGTCCCGGCGACCCTCGGGAAGTTCGCCGGCAGCGACGCATGTCGCTTTGGGGAGCTGTGTAAGGCAGTGCCAAAGGCCAGCGGGCCCCGGGAAGCAGCCGCGTCATTGGACGACCTCGCCCGCGGAGCGGTGGAACAGGTGCGACAGGAGAAACACGAGGAAGTTCTGCGGGCGTCTTGGGTACCAGTGGAGTTCCAGCCGCCACCGTTCAGGGCTCGCAAATGCGTCATCGTCATTGAGCCTGAGTGGATGATAGACGAGGAATACGAGGGGCAGGCCGAACGGAAGGAAGATCGCCTTGGGAGAGTGGAAGCCATTAACGAAGACACTGGCAGGACCAGGGTCGAGGTCGTGCATGCCGATGTGGAGAAAGCCGAGCTGATCTAGCGCCAAGGGCATTCGGCTACCGGGCGCAGGAACATCACCCGGCCAACGTCCACCCGGCAGGAGCGGGGGCATGTCCGGGCGGCGGGCGGCCGTGGCATTATCGCTCCCTCCGCCATGGTTCCAGCCGGGACGCGACATGGCGCTTGACGCGCTGCTGCTCCCGCGCGATAATCATGGTGAATGCTCTCTTCTCGGGCGATAGGCAAGGAGGCCACACGGTGAACGGATGGGCGAAGCTCTGGCAGCGATACAAACGGTTTTTCTGCCAGACCGGCGGCCTGGGCCTAGACATCTCCCGGATGAACTTCCCGGACGCCCTCCTGGCGAAACTTCAGCCGTGCATCACGATCGCTTGCGATGAGATGGACGCACTGGAAGCCGGCGCCATCGCGAACACCGACGAGCAACGGCAAGTGGGCCACTACTGGCTCCGGACCCCCGAGCTCGCGAGCGACGATGTCCGCGAGCAGATCGAGGCGATGCGCGCCAAGGTCCGCCAGTTCGTCGATGGGGTGCGCGGAGGCAAGGTGGCCCCCGAGCGCCGCGAGTGCTTCCGCAACCTTCTGGTGATCGGCATCGGCGGCTCGGCGCTCGGCCCGCAGTTTGTGGCCGACGCCCTCGGCTCGCCCGCCGACAAGATGACGCCCCACTTCTTCGACAACACCGACCCGGATGGCTTCCAGCGGGTGCTCGCCGTCATTGGCGATGACCTCGATGCTACCCTCACCGTCGTCATCTCGAAGTCCGGCGCCACCAAGGAGACGCGCAACGGCATGCTGGAGGCCAAAGCAGCCTATGAGCGGGCCGACCTGAGCTTCCCGAAACACGCCGTCGCCGTCACCGGCGTCAGCAGCGCCCTCGAAGACCTAGCCAAGAGCGAGGGATGGCTCGCCACATTCCCCATGTGGGACTGGGTGGGCGGACGGACCTCCGAGACCTCTGCCGTTGGCCTCCTGCCGGGCGCGCTCCAGGGCATCGACACCGATGCGCTGCTGGCCGGCGCGGCGGAGATGGACGCCACCACGCGGGTCAGGGATCCCCTGAAGAACCCCGCCATGCTCCTCGCGCTGATGTGGCACTACACCGGCAACGGACGCGGGGAGAAAGCCATGGTCGTTCTGCCGTACAAGGACCGGCTTGAGCTCTTCAGCAGGTATCTTCAGCAGCTCGTCATGGAGTCGCTGGGCAAGGAGCTTGACCGGACCGGCCGAGTCGTCAACCAGGGACTCGCCGTCTACGGCAACAAGGGCTCGACCGACCAGCACGCCTACGTCCAGCAGTTCCGCGAAGGGCGTAACGACTTCTTCGTCGCCTTCATCGAGGTGCTCAAAGACCAGGACGGGCGGCCCGTGTTTGTCGAGGAGGTGGCCCCAGGCGGGGGCGAGGCCGTGCCCGTGACCTCCGGCGACTGCCTGAGCGGCTTCCTCCAGGGCACGCGTGACGCACTGTATGAGAACCAGCGGGAGTCTATCACGATCACGATGCCCGCGGTGGATGCCAGGAACGTCGGGCGCCTGATCGCCCTGTTCGAGCGCGCCGTCGGCTTCTACGCCTCGCTCATCAACGTCAACGCCTATCACCAGCCGGGCGTCGAGGCCGGCAAGGAGGCCGCGGAGGCGGTCCTGACGCTCCAGGCACGCGCGGTGCGCTTCCTGGAGGACCACTCCGGCGAGAGGCTCACGGCCGACGAGCTTGCGGCTGCCATCGGCCAAGACGCCGAGGTCGAGGCCCTCTTCAAGATCCTCCGCCACCTCGCCGCCAACGGCCGCATCGCCTGCGAGCCAGGCACCAATCCCTTCACCGGCAGGTACGGGGTCGGACTGGGGTAATGGCTCAACGCAGTGAGGCCGTGCGACGCAGTGGCTAGGACACCCGCTACACGGCCGACGCGCTGGCCGCCGTCATGGACGCGATGGAGACCCCGCAGAGCATCTTCGCGATCGCGTGCCAGTTCATGCTCGACGGCAACCCGGACCCCGAGAAAGAGCGGAAGCTCCGCAAGAGCATCCACGCGGGCGCCTTCCGGGCCGAC
>CBFDAZ010000277.1:0-6908 GCA_965602825.1 uncultured bacterium | reverse complement strand
TTACTGACCTGAACGGTAAGATAGTGCAGGTCAATGAAGCTGTAGTACGCCTTCGCCCGATCCAGCTCAACGGGCTGCGAGACGGGCTTGTGCTTGTGGTCGAGCACCGGCATCCCGGAATGGACGCTCAGGTTCGTGCACTCGTGCGATGGCGTCAGGAACTTGCCGAAGGCCGACCCGATCCGGACCCCCTCTCCCTCGCCCACGCAGTCCGCCGACCGGTGCGCCGGGTCCTGGACGTTCGGCATCCAGCAGAACCACCAGCCGATGACAGGTGTGTTGGGCGGCGTCGACGCGAGGATTCCCTCGAGCAACTCCTGCTCCCGCAGCGTCCGCTCTGAGCCGAACCAGAAGGTGAAGACCTTGTGCTGCACCAGGTAGTCGGTCAGGTAGAAGATGCCCGGGTACAGCGTCGCCAGGATGTGGTGGTTCATCTCCGGCCACAGATTCTCGTATGCCCACTCGTACATCTCGTACGGCGTTTCCCACTTGCCCCGCGTGTCCAGCACGATGCGGTAGGGCAGAGACAACCTGACGTCGCTCTTCGCGGCGTACGGCACGGCATTGTGCACCGCGCACAGCATCAGGATGACGTTGGTGAGGTTCAGCCGGTCGGCGTGGTATGCGCCGATCTCCTCCATGATCGCCCCATCGTAGACGATCACACCCTGGGCCAGGTCGCCGAAGCGCTTGCGGACGTCGGCGATGCTGATCTCCTCGGCCTTCAGCCCCTCAAGGCGCAGCTCTTCCAGCCACTGCTGGTCCTGCTGGGCGTAGCGCGAGTGGATGAGGTAGAGACGCGGCTGCTCGCGGTTCACCAGCCCCTGCAGGACGGTCAGCGCGAACTCCTCGTGGGGACCGGCCTCGGACACATCACACACCAGAATCGTCTCGGCCGGCTTCGTCGAGCGAGGCCACGGATCGGGGAACGGTCGCTCCTCAGCCACCGGCTCGTGCCCCTGGAACTCCGGCTTGAGGATCTCGTCCGCCTTGGCGACCATGGCCTTTGCCTCCGCCTGCGAGAGCTCACCCTTCTGCGCGAGTGCGGCGATGGTTGACTTGAGCACGACCTGGTAGAACGGCCGGTTGCTCAAGGCGCCACAGTGGCTGCGGCACCACACGTCAATGGCCCCCTTGAAGGTCGGGCAGCCGTGGACGATCATCGCCGCCGGGTGGACGCCCCTCGCTGGGTCGCCAAGCGACACGATCGGGCGCACCTCGTCCTCCTCGGGCAGGCTCCGTGGGTCGAGCGTCTGGACGAACTCGGGCCCTGGTAGCTGCTGCCATGGCACGACTCCGAGCCCCATCTCCCGCCCGAAGGGGCTCAGCGAGAAGTCCCCCGGCTCCTCGACGCTGACGAAGCCGCCGGTGCCGAGGCCGCCATCGTGGCTCTGGTACTTGCCATCGTGACCGAGATCGGCCCATCCTCCCCCAGGCTGCTCGATAGAGGGGTTGGCCAGCAGGTTCGTCGCGCGATCATCGGCCCTGTAGAGGAAGAGACCGTCGATCAGGACCTCTCCGCCAGGTGCCCATAGCTGCGGTGACACGTCCCCCGTCGCCGCACCCTCCGGGACCGTCACCTCCGCCTCGACTCGCGTCCAGTCGCACGCCTCGTGCGGCATCAGCGGCCCGTGCTGGCCGGTGAAGGTGCCGTTCCGGTCGAAGAAGCGCAGGTAGATCACGCTCTTCTCGTGGGCGGGAATGGTGCGCTCCACCTTGACCCATCCGCCGACAACGTACCTCTGCCCCGGCTCAACCGGGAAACGCGGGGACGCCGGCCCGGTCCAGCCGTCGGCGGCCGCATTGTGCACGCGCAGGGAAGCCTTGCCGGAGTGGGCGGCGTCCACGGTTCGGCCCGTGCGCTCGGTCGTGGTGAGCGACCAGCCGGCCGCGCCTCGGGCCACAACCGGATGGCAGAAGGGCACGCCGCTGGTCAGGATCAAGCAGCCGCCCGCTCTGTGGAAGGCAATGAGGCTGTCGAGGCCCTCCAGGGGGAAGGTGTTCCCGTAGACATGCACGTACGCGGCGTACTTGTCGGCATTGAACGTCCCGGGATCAGCCAGCTCCGTTACCGACAGGCGCTCGACTTCGAGACCGACCGCCTCGAAGAGATCCGCGAACAGCCGCGGGGAGTCCTTCGACTCCGCCATGTAGTACGGGAAGCCCGGCTCGTCCAGGAGGGCCAGTCGCGGAGCGGCCACGCCGGCCCCCGCAGCTACGGCAGCGATTATCAGAAGGCTCATGCGGACAGACCCCGTCTCCAGGCGGCCCCTTCGCCGCCGTATTGCAGGGCATTCGCCGCATCTGCAGTCGGCGTTCCCCAGACCCAATTCCGTGCCACGCGATCCTCCCCTGCACGTGGTGGCTCTGTGCGAGGCCTGATGCACTTCGTGATCCCCCCTGGTGCCCGGTTCTGGGGCGACAGTAGGGGGCGGGTGTGAAGGCCTGGCGCCCTGTCGCGCGTGGCGTGTTCGGTGCGGGGCATCGCGGCCACGGCGC
Organism: uncultured bacterium; assembly: GCA_965602825.1. Lineage (GTDB taxonomy): Bacteria > Armatimonadota > Zipacnadia > Zipacnadales > VGFC01 > CBFDAZ01. The sequence goes on along the minus strand of CBFDAZ010000277.1, from coordinate 4,409 downwards.
CCTCACCCTCAGCCCCCCATACGCGCTAACACAAGCCGTGAGGGGGGGCCGAATACGAGCCTGCCGCCGTCCGCAGGCGAAGTACCCGGCCCGCATCCTCGCGCAGGGCGCCTGCTGAGTCTCGCATAGGTTGGAGAACAGAGGCCCTTCTGGAGTGGATGCGAAAAACGGGGACTGGCAGCGCATTTCCCCCGGCCATCGCGCTCTGCAAGCCATCTGAACCGCCAAATGCGTGCCTGTCCCCGCTTTTCGCCAGGCTGTTCTGCGCCGACGTCACTGTCGACCAACCTATGCGAGACTCAGCAAGTTGGCGCCCATGCCCACCCCATCGGGGCTGAAGCCCCTCGCACGCAGCCCACGGCCCGACAGCTTCCCATGGGCCGTCTCGCTAAGTAAGTTAGCGCCAATGCCCCCGGCCCCCTCTCCCAACCTCCACCACACTCCCACAGCGGGCTTTGCATTACCCACATCTTGCGGTGCGCCTCGGGGATGTTGAGGAAGCCCCGTCGTTGGGGACTGACACCATTTCGACCGCCGTCTGGGCGAAATGGCTGTCTGTCCCCCCGTTTGAGGGCTTTCTCAACTCCCGACCGAGCCCGGCGCGGGCGCCATATTTGGCGCCCCTACGAGGGAAGCCAACGCTTCCTCGACTGCCGACAGCGTTCATCCGGAGCCAGCCGGGCGATCCCGGACGACCCAGTTCGCCCTCTCCCGACCGATCTCGGACTTGTGGGTAATGCAAAGCACAGCGGGAGAGGGGGGACGGCGAAGCGACGGCAGTGCAATGCGGCGATACCATAGCGATCACGCGTGACATCGCACTGGACAGGCAACCAGGCTGTCCCCGTGACAGCAGGTCCGCCCTTCGCTTGCAGGTTGACGCCAAGCCGGGGCGAACCCCGGTGTTACGTGGAGTTCGCCGAGGTGGCGAGGAGGCCCCCGAGCCTGGCTCCCCGTCGTCCTGCTCCCGTATGTGAAGCCTGCGAACTCCGCTTGCCGTCATGTCTGGCCAACGACACGAGCGCCTGGTTGGGTACGGCTGAACCGGGACCAGAGCGAGGTGGCCGCGATGCGTTGGGATGTGAGGGCCGTTGGCGGAACAATAGACCGGAATCGTGGCGTGTTCGCCGGTGTGGCGTGGCCGGTCGGGGTGTTGGCGTTGCTGTTCGCATCGACCCCGGCCACTGCTCAACGGGCCCAAGGGAACACGCTCGCGCTTCCTGGGGTGGAGTTGGTCTACCCCGATGGTCTGGACGAAACACAACTCCAGCCCCTTGCCGAGGTCATCTCGGTGGCGAAGGTGGCCATCGACGAGCTCTTCCCTGGCCTTGCTCAAGAGCTGATCCACGTCGAGGTCTGGGACCTCACCGACGAGTACTACGAGGGCCTCATCACCGACCGCATTGGCACGATCTACATCGGCTTCGGCAAGACGGGCATCGGCGAGACCTTCCGCGGCGGCGAGGGACCCGTGGGGATGCTCTGCCAGGCGGTCGCGGAGCTCCACAATCCCGGCCGCCTCCCAGGCTTCGACCGCTACGTTGCTCACCGCCACCTTGCGCCGGCCGTCGGCAACAGCCTCGGGGCCACACCGCTGCCCCGTACGCGCCTGCGGCCGGGTACGGCGGACATGACCGGTCGCCTGGCCCTGATGACTGATCCGGCCTGCGCCGCCGTTCACCCCGACTTCGCTGCGGTTGCGGCCATGATGGACATCGAGCAAGAGCTGGGCTTCGAGGCACTGCGAGAGCTGCTGCAGGGCGTGCCGACCGAGGCCGAGGACCCTTTCGATGACTTCCGCGCGGCGGTGCTGCGCAGGGAGCCGGCGCTGGCCGATGCCTTCGAGTTGTATGAGCAGGCGACGAGCTTCGACATCGAGGAGGACGGCACGTGCCTGGTGGCGTCCTTCGAGGTCGGTGAAGGCGTGAGGGTCACGACGAGCTTCCGGGAGATGGCGAGGACGGGCGACATCCCGGTCGTGGCCAGCAATCTGTTCGAGCCGTCGTTCAGCGACGAGTGGGCGACCGACGGTGAGGTCTCCCTGAGACTCCACGCCGACCAGCTCCGCCCGTATCTCGGTTTCATCCTTTCCGATCCGGATTGGAAATACCAGGACTGGACGCGGTTCTCGAGGTTCGAGATGGACCTGCGCTATGAGGGTCCCGCGCCAACCGAGGTATATGCCTACGCCGCCGATGACGTGGGGCGGGGGCATGCGGTAATCGCCCTCACCGGCGGCGACGCGGAGCCCGGTCAGGTGCGTCACGTCGCCGTTGACCTGACCGACGAGTTCCTCACAGGCGGAAGGCCGCGGCCAGGGAGGTATTACGACGGGGCGTTCCGGACCCGCGAGGTCGCCGCCGTACAGATCGAAGTTCCCGACGCTCCAGGCCCTTTCACGCTCTACATCGACAACATCCGCCTCACGACGCGCGAAGGGCTTCCGCCGGCGACCCATGACGAGGTGGCGACACCGGATGCGACGGAGCGCGGCCCGGAGCAGCAGGCCCAGAACGAGGCCAGGGCCAGCGACCTTCTGAGCCAGGCTGTGGTTCTGAAACGGCGCGGGCAACACGGCGACGCGGAGAAGCTCCTGCACGAGGCCGTCGAGCTCGACCCCCGCAACGCAGAGGCCCACCGCGTGCTCGGCTGGACCCTCGCGGAGCAGCGCAAGACGGACGCGGCTGCCGCTGCATTCCACAAGGTCATTGAGCTGACGGACGACCCCGATGTGAAACGGGAAGCCGAGGCTGCGCTGCGGCGGCTGGAATGATGGGAAGGATGAGGGCGCCCGACCAACGTACGCAATAGCACCGGACGCAGAAGCGACACAGAGGTGTCAAGATGGGCCGGGCGCCGCGCGTGTTCTTGCTCTTCGCAATGGGTGCTGCGATGCTGGCGGTCACGGGTTGTGCGCGCCGCGGACCCACACCATCCCCGTCCCCGTTGCCACCGCCCGCGGAAACAGCCCAGCCGGTTGTCGAGACTCACGCGCCTGAGGATGACGACCTGACCGAGGAGCTCCTGCGTGCTGCTGAAACGGGAGATGCTGATCGGGTGGCGGAGCTGCTTGCGGCCGGGGTCGATCCCCACGCAGCCGGGAGGCCCAGGGCCACCGCGCTCCATGTCGCAGCGTACAGGGGGCATCAGCAGGTAGCCCAGTTGCTCCTCGATCGCGGCGCTGACGCGAACGCTCAGACCCACCTCGAGTACGGGTACTCCGGCCCGCTGCACGGCGCCGCCGGCGGAGGGGACGTCGAGCTGGCAAGGCTCCTCATCAAGCACGGTGCGGTCGTGGACCTGGGGGACCGGTGGGGATGCGCCCCGCTGCACGGAGCTGCCGAGTGTGGCCATGTTGAGATGGTCGAATTCCTGCTCGACAACGGAGCCCGTGTGAACGGCCAAGGCTTTCATCGCCAGAAGCCTCTGCACTACGCTGCCCGAGCGGGGCACCTTGACGTGGTCAAGACGCTCGTGCGCCACGGCGCCGAGGTAAACGTGCAGAGGAAGGACGGCAGCACGCCCCTCTCCAGGGCCCTGGAAGAGGGCTACATGGAGGTCGCTGAGTTCCTCCGCGCCCACGGCGCCAAGGAGCCCGAGGAGCTTGGGCCTCCGCGGTGACCGCCACAGGCGGAGCCGGCAAGTCGTTAGCCCGGCAGCAACCACACGAAGTCGACCCCCACGTCCATCCCGACGTGATCGTCGCTGGGGCCTTGACTGACGAAGGTGAGCGTGTGCTCGCCCGCTGTGAGGTCCACGGTGCGTGCCTCGCCCGCGTTGAAGAAGAAGTTGCGCAGCATCGTGTGGTGGCGCGTCCAGAGGTCCGCCACCGGCGCCATGGCCTCCCCGCCATCGACGCTGACCGTCACTCGGCCGCTGCTCGGGGTCACCGCGCAGGTAGCGACCACCTGGTAGCGCCCCGCCTCCTCAACGCTCAGCTTCAGATCCAGCGTCTCGCCTTCGGCCTGGGGCGCCCATTTCACCAGCTTGCCGGCTGAATAGAGCCGATCCGCCACGATCTCGATGTTCTCCCCTTCGGTCGCCAGCACGTCCTCCGCCTGGTAGAAGATCGCCCCATTCGCCGCACCCGCCGCGACGGGCTGCCAGTCCTCGGGCAGCTCCAGGCCCTCGCGAACGTCGGCCGGGCTGATCGGCCGGTGGTCATCGCGGAGATCGGGCATGGCGTAGAAGTAGGCCATCCGCGCATAGGTCAGGCCCGGTGTGCGGCTGTGGTGGAACAGCTCCATGAAGAAGTCGATCCGCTCTTCGAAGGGCAGTGCATCGAGAATATGCCAGCGGTTGTTGGCCACAAAGCCCCGGTTGTCCGGGCCGGTGTCCAGCGGCTGCGCGCAGTAGGCGTGGTGGAACAGCGTTGGCCGGCTCCACGAGTAGTTGAAGTAGTCCTCCGA
>CBFDAZ010000276.1:0-6917 GCA_965602825.1 uncultured bacterium | reverse complement strand
CAGCCGTTCGTCACCGCCAGGCCTTCGCTCTCAGCGCACGATCCGCCACACGCCGTCCCGATGACTGCTAGCATGATTGCCCTCACCATGCTCAGTGCTCCTCACCGGTGTGGGTATCCCGGCGACGGAAGCGCCCGACGGCAATCGCCCAGTCGGATTCGTGCGGTGCGTTCCAGGTCTGCTTCGCTGCGGCCAGTTTGCCCAGAGCGATCTCCTGGTAGTCAGCCTTAGTGTCGACCGCAACGGCTGGCAGCGTCCCAACAGCCCCGGTCAGGTCGACCTGGATGGACGAGGACTGTTCCTTGTAGAAGACGTAGTGCTTGTCGTCCGCCGAGGCCAGGCAGTAGCCGTCTGTGAGATCGTTCCGGCGCTCCATGTTGAGCAGGAAGCGGTCTTTCCAGAAGGTGCGGTGGGTGCGGAACTGCTCTGGATTGGGGTACTTGCCCTTGAACGGCCCCCACTTGTTGAACCACTGCGAGTAGTAGCCGAAGAACCCTCCCATGCCGCCGGCCATCGCGAGACGCCAGATCAGTCGCCGCGAGCCGTCCATGGCCACGTCGAAGCCATCGCGCAGGTCGGCCACATCCGAAGGCTTGAGGCCCTTGTCGATCTGGACCGTGCTCATGTCATCGAGCATGACGGCCTCGATCGGCGGGTACTTGGCTACCAGGCCACGGATCTGGGCGACCCGCCGCTCGTAAACGCATGGTGGGCCGCCCTCTCCATCGGCGGAGATCTCCCACACCAATCGCGGACAGTGACTCACCTCGGCGGACAGTCGCTCAGCCTCCTGCGTGTCGTTGGGAAGCCCAAGCCCGGCCATCACCACGTTCGGGACCCCGAGGATCCGTGCCCGCTCACCCGGGCCGGCCTGCGCGAAGGATGAGACGTCATGGCGGCCGGGCTCCGTCATCTCCGGGTTGCCCCAGGCCCACAAGATGTCCCCGAAGCGCATCGCGTCGCCCTCCCCTTCTCGTGCCGGCTGCCCGACGGCCAGACCGGCAACCACCGCGGCGGCGGCCGTGGCCATTAAGCCAAGGAAGACCGGTCTCACGGAGATCCCCTCCCTGCAGGGCCGGTTGCGGGGTCGTTTGAGGCGTTCGTGGGATTTGCGCCACAGCAGATTAGTGCTCGCGCCCTGCTTCCCGCCGCCAGCCCTCAGCACCTCTGCGTTGAGCGCGTGACGGATCGCCCTGCGGCGTGAAGGCAGGTTGGGCCTCGGCCTCACAGGGCGCGTGGTCTGCAGGCGCAGAGTACCCGAGAAGTGGAGCATGTCAGAACATGGCAGGAGGACTGGGGAACGCCTCAGCGAAGTCAAGGGGCACGAAGCCCAGGACCAGGGCTGCCACAGCCGAGCGATGAGTCTGGAGAGGGAACGCACCGTCTTCGGCGGATGGAGATCACCAATGCGACGTGTCCTCCCCGCAATCCTCGCGACTTCGTGCGCCGCCAGTAGCGGTCTTGCTCAGAAGGAGCCGGCCTGCGTGACGGCAGTCCGCTGCGCCGAGGCGCCGGCTATTGACGGGGTGCTCGGCGATGAGGAATGGCGGACCGCCGCGTGCGTTGCGGGATTCGTGAAGATGGGCGGAGCCGAAGTTGCGGAGCCGGGCACCGCGGCCTTCGTCATGTTCGACGAGAGGGCGCTCTACGTTTCCGTTGAGTGCGAGGAAACGGACCCGACGCGGCCGAGGGGATTCGCGCGAGAGCACGATGATCGGGCCTTCGAGGACGACTGCCTCCAGGTGTACGTCGCAGCGGAAGACCTGCGCGACGCCCAGGATGCGAGCGTGGCCTTCGGCGGATACGAGGGCGCGTACGACACGTGGTTCCGTGATATCGGCGCGTACTACGAGTTCACCGTCAATTGCCGCGGTGGCATGACCGAGGCGCGGAACGACGTGCGCGACTGGGATGCCCCGTGGGAGGCGAAGGTGGGCACGACGGATCGCGGCTGGGTCGTGGAGATGGCGATTCCGTTTGAGTCGCTGGGCGTCAAGCAGCCGCCGGAGCGCGCGTTGTGGGGCTTCAATGTGTTCCGGGTCCGACCGCCGGATCTCTCGGGATGGGTATGCCCCCACTTCGGCGGCTATCGGCCGACGCCGCTGGGGGCGATCCATCTGGTGAGCGCGGTACCCGTCGTGCGTCAGGCCGTCGTGCCATCGCCCCGGCTTGGGCCCAACGAGTTGGCGTTCACTTTGTGGAACCCAACGAGCCAGGCCCGAGACGTGGAGGCCTTGGCGGAAGGCAGCGGCCCCGAGCCCGTGCGGCGCGAGGCGACGCTGTCGCCGAATGCGGGGGCCACCATCCGGGTGCCCTATGAGCTGTCGGGCCGGGGCGACTTGCGGGCGGGCTACCGCGTGAATGCCGCGGGCGAGGACATCCCCCTGCTCGCCGGATCGGCGCCGCTGCGAGTGCCGGAGGGTGTCCACCTCGACCTTCGCTATTACTCCATCCCGGGACGGCTCGAGGGCTGCGTGCATCTCGATGAGGGGACGGAGGCCCGCAAAGCAGTGCTGGAGCTTCGGCCCTCGGACGGAGCGCCGACAACGAGGGAAGCTGACCTTGCGCAGAGGCGCGGCGCGATCCTGACGCTGCCGGTTGCCGGCGAGCTCGGCGCGGAGTTCGAGGCCACGCTCAAGGTCCTGGGGGCTGACGACGAGCCGCTTGGGCAGCGCAGCATCTCCTTTGTGGTCCCCGAGCGGCCGCAGTGGCTGGGCACGCAAGCGGGCCTGCCGCTGGGCGTCCTGCCGCCGTGGACGCCGATCAGGGTCCGGAAGCGGACCGTCGAGATGCTTGGCAAGCGGCTGGCCTTCGGGGATCTTGCGCTCCCGGCGAGCATCGAGAGCGCGGGGGAAGAGCTGCTGGCTGGCCCGATCGCGGTCGCAGTCGCCGCCGAGGGCGACGACGTGGCCTGGCGCTCGCGAGAGTGCGACATCGTGGAGCGGGCGGACGATCACGTTGTGGTGCAGAGCCTCTGGCGCGCCAAGGAGCTGGACCTGCGAGTCACGGCGCGGATCGAGTACGACGGGTTCTGCTGGAACGAGGTCACGCTTACTCCGCAGAGGGCCGTGCGGATTGACCGCGTCGCGCTCGAGATCCCGCTCCGCAGTCAGGTCTGCCGGTATGCGTATGAGGGCCATGCCCAGTCTGCCCACGCGCTGTCGCCGTTTGGGCTGCGGCGGCCGATCGGGCCGAACCTCTGGATCGGCGATGAGAGCCGCGGACTGGCCTGGCTCACGGAGAGCCTGGAGTGGGTGCAGGCGGAAGATCGGGCGCAGCAGGTGGAGATCATACCGCACGGGGATGACTGGCTGTGGCGGTCCACGTTCATCGATACCCCGACAGAGCTCAACGCACCCTACGAGGCCCGGTTCGCGCTCCACATCACACCGACGAAGCCCGCGTCGTTGCGCAAGAGCCGCATCTACCACGGGGCCTACTACGGGATGGAGGAGGCCAAGGCCACCGGCCGCGTCGCGATCCCGGCGGAGGGGAACATCGACCTACAGCAGGGCACGCTGGAGTGCTGGCTCAAGCCGACGTTTGACACGGGGGAGACGTACGACCCCGATCTGGATCGATCCCACTACAATCGTCAGTTCGTTCAGGTCCGGACCAGCGCGGACGACGTGTTCATCCTCTACTACAACGCCGATACCCGCAACCTCCGCTATGTCATCCGCAAACCCGACGGCTCATATCCCGTGATCCTCTCAGCGCCGGGCACGCTACCGTCCGGGCACTGGAGCTACGTGGGGCTCTCCTGGGGCGAGCAGCTCCGCCTGACCGTCAATGGCCAGGTCGCCGAGCTTGACGTCCGGGGCACGGCAGCGGGTTCCGTGGATCAGAGCACCATTGCGCTTGACCTCGGGAGCTTCGCAGTCGATGAGCTCCGTGTCTCGCGGCGGCCGCGACCGCTGGAAGGCATACCGGAAGCTGCCTTCAGCGAGGACGCCGATACACTCCTCCTGGACCACTGCGAGACGCTCGGCCGTCCTGAGAAGCGGGCCGACAGCTCCACGCCGGCGACCACGTCGGACTGTGCCCTGGTTGAGGGACGGTTCGGCCAGGCAGTCGGCGGGAGCGGGGGCTTGTTCATGGATCGCCTCGCGAGCGACGGCAAGCGCATCGTGATCTTCCATGAGAGGTGGTCGCGGTACCAGGGCGTGCCGGACCTGGAGCAGATCCCCAAGCTCAAGAGGATCGCCGACGCCTGCCATACCCGGGGGATGCTGTTTCTCGTGTACTTCGGCGGCCTGATGTCCGACGCCTCGCCGGAGTGGGCTGGGCGGGCCGACGACTTCAGGGCCCTGCCCGACCGCATGTGGTACCACCGCGATGACGTGGTTCAGGACTGCTACGTCTCGTGCGTCAACGGTGTCTGGGGGGACTTCCTGCTGGACGGTATCGCGAAGCTGGCCGATGAGGCAGGCATCGATGGGGTCTACATGGACGGGACGACCGTGCCATGGGATTGCTGGAACCCGACGCATCCGGGCTGCGGCGAGGATCGGGGCGACGGCACGTACCGATCCCACATCCCGCTGCGAGCGACCCGGCAGTTCATGAAGCGATTGCGGAGCATCTTCGCCCGGCGGCGCCCGGAGCTCTTTCTCGACGCCCACACAGGCGGGGCGATCAACATCGCAACCCAGTCGTTCTGCGACGGGTACTATGATGGCGAGCAACTGGCCCGCTACAAGTCCGGCGTCCGCCTGTCGCCCGATGCGTTTGCCACCGGGTACATGGGCCGGCAGTTCGGCTTCCGGGGGGACTTCCTGCCCAACCGCCACACCTTGGACCAGGCGCTGGCGATCTCCCTGATCCATGACACCGCAACCCGGGGGCAGCCGGCAGCGGTTGATCTGGCGTGGGCCGACTACGAGGACGAGCAGACGCGCTTCATCCCGTACTGGGAGCAGTCGCCCCTCTATGCAGTCGCCCCGCCGGAGGTGCTGGGGAGCCTCTACCTCAAGCCGGACCGCGCGCTGCTCGTGCTGGGTAGTCAGACCGAGGATCGGGTGCGCTGCGAGGTGGACGTCGGCAAGCTCCTCGGCAAGCTGCCTGCGGGAGCGGAGGCGCGGGACGCGGTCACGGGCGAGCCGGTGGAGATAGCGCGGGGGAAGCTACGCTTCCGGCTGCCGGGGCGGCAGTGGAGGATGATCGAGCTGAAGCGGCCGTAGCCCTGCGGAGCCGTTTGCGCTGGCGTGCCACGTTAGGAAACCACGATACAGGTGAGGCCTGCATGATCAGACTGGCGGTATCGACCATCTGCTTCAAGGACCGCCCGCTCCGCCGCGCGTTGGAGTGTGTAGCGGAAAGCGGATGCCGGAGCGTTGAGTTGGTTGCCCTCGGGCAGACACACATCGACGTGGAGCAGACGACGGCGGATGAGCTTGGGGAGGCGCTTGCGGAGGCCGGGGTCGATCTTGTGGCGCTGTACCCCCGGCCGCTCGACGTGGCCTCCGCGGAGCGGCTGGAGGCGACGGTGTCGCACGTCTGTCGGGCGGCGGACGTGGCGGCCGAACTCGGGTGTCAGCGCCTCGTCTTCTCGCCACTACTGCCGCGTGAGGGGTACGACTACGGCAAGCTGGCTGAGGCGTGCCGCCGCGTGGCCGAACACATCGGGGAGCGCGACGTCACGGTCTGCTTCGAGAACCACGCGGGCTGGCCGTTGTCGGAGCCCGAGGACTTCGAGCGCGTTGAACGCCTGTTCGGCGACCCGCGCCTGGGTATCACTGCCGATACCGGCCACTTCACCACAGTGGGCGTGGACCTCCCGGCCTTCGCGGAGCGCCTTGGGTCCGCCATCAAGCACGTCCACCTCAAGGACCGTGTCGGCTCGGAGGCGACGCCGCTTGGGGAGGGTGAGACCGATAACGAAGGGTTCCTCCGGACGCTGCGGGAGCTCGGCTATCAGGGCTTCGCAACGCTGGAGCTGGAGCCCGGTGAGGGCTCAGTCTCGATAGCGGAAGTGGAGGCGGCCGTTGCGTACACCGAGCGCGTGCTCGGCCTCGCGAACCCGCCCTGAGCCGGCCGCTCCGCGCGCCGGCGGGATCATCGCCCAGGTGCTTCTCCTGGCTCCTCAGCAGCAGCCTGCCGCCCAGACATTCTGGCTTGCGCGGCAGGTAACGCACTCCCGGATGTGGCACTGTCTGCCGGCTCCGGGCACTCGGCGGAACGGCGTCACCTAACGCTCACATCCTCTGGCGATGCTCTCGTTGGCTCTCCCGGGGCGAGAGTGCGAATGATGTCACTCAGGGGGAAGCTCCAATGCCCACCTTTGCATCTGACCACCTGGAGGAGATCGCCTCCGGGATCCTCGTTGCAGCGGGAGTGCCGGCCGGCGACGCGCACGTAGTCGCCCGATCCCTGGTGTCCTCGAACCTGCTGGGCCACGATTCCCACGGCGTGATCAGGATACCGCAGTACCTGACTCTGGTCCGCGATGGCCAGGTGAAGCCCGGCGCTCGCGTCACGGTAGTGCGGGAGACTGGCTCCACCGCTGTGCTCGACGGCAACTTCGGGTTCGGGCAGGTTGTGGCGAGAGAGGCCATGGAGATCGCTATCGCCAAGGCCAGGACGAACGGCAGCGCCTCGGTCGCCGTGCGCCATACCAGCCACGTCGGCAGGCTGGGGGAGTACCCCATGATGGCGGCGGAGCAAGATATGATCGGGATGGCGATGGTGAACAACCACGGCGGCGGGCTCTGCATGGCTCCCTGGGGTGGCATAGAGCGGAGGCTCTCACCGAACCCGATCTCCTTCGCTATCCCTACCGGCGGCAACCGGCCCATCCTCCTTGACATGACCTCCAGCGTTTGCGCCGAGGGCAAGCTGAGAGTCATGCGCAACAGGGGGGAAACACTCCCTGAGGGCTGGATCATCGATGCTGAAGGGCACCCAGCGACCGACCC
>CBFDAZ010000275.1:0-6929 GCA_965602825.1 uncultured bacterium | reverse complement strand
GCGCACTAGCGCGAACCGAACAGAAGGTGGAGCAGTCGAGCGATGAGCCAAACGGCCCTTCTCGAGATCGGAGTTGAGGAGATTCCGGCGAACGTCATCCTGCCGGCGCTGACGCAGATGGCGGAGCTGGCTGCTGCAGCGCTCGAACGGAGTCGCCTCGACTTCGGCGACGTGCGCACCTACGGCACACCGCGCCGCCTGGCATTGGTGGTCCGGGACGTGGCCGAGAAGCAGCCCGATGTCTCCCGCGAGGTCAAGGGCCCGCCGGCGGACAAGGCCTTCGACGAGGAGGGCGAGCCGACCAAGGCCGGTGAGGGCTTTGCCCGGAGCCGCGGCGTAGGGATCGATGACCTGGAGGTTCGCGAGACCGAGAAGGGGCGCTTCGTGTTCGCGGCAGTAACCGAGGAGGGCCGGACAGCGACCGAGGTGCTCGCCGATCTCTGGCCCGAGCTGATCGGCCAGCTCTCTTTCCCCAAGACCATGCGGTGGGCCGACCGGCCCATGCGGTTCGCGCGCCCGATCCGCTGGCTGGTAGCCCTCCACGGAACCGAGGAAGTGCGGTTTGAGGTCGCGGGAGTGCAGTCGGGGCGCACGTCGCGAGGCCATCGCTTCCTCCACGTGGGCGCTGTGGAGTTGACCTCCGCCGACGAGTATCTGGCGAAGCTCAAAGAGGCCCGCGTCATCGCCGACATGCAGGAGCGGCAGACGTTGGTCAGGGAACGCGCCGAAGCTGCAGCGCGAGAGGCCGGCGGCCACGCCAGGATCCCGGACAACTCCCCGCTCCTCGAAGAGGTGAACTTCCTCGTCGAGTATCCGACCTGCGTATGTGGCTCATTTCCCGAAAGACATCTCTCACTGCCTGAGCCCGTGCTGGTCACGGTGATGGCCAAGCATCAGCGGTACTTCCCGGTGGAGAATGCCAACGGGGAGCTCCTGCCCCGCTTCATCGCCGTCAGGAACGGCGACGACCGATCGCTGGACACGGTCCGAGTTGGCAACGAGACGGTGATTGTCGCCCGCTTCGATGATGCGGAGTTCTACTACACTGAAGACAGGGAGAAGCCTCTATCGGCGCGCCTGCCCGATCTCGAACGAGTCACCTTCATGGAGCGGCAGGGATCGCTTCGGGACAAGACGCAGCGTATTGCCGCCCTGACGACCGCGCTGTGCCGGGAGGCGGGCCTGGGCCCGGAATCCACCGAGGCGGCCACCAAGGCGGCGGAGTTCTGCAAGTGCGATCTCGTGACCCTGATGGTGCAGGACCTGACCAGCTTGCAGGGCACTATGGGTGCCGAATACGCACGGCTCGAAGGTCTGCCAGCGGCCGCTTACCAGGCCATCGGAGAGCATTACCACCCCCGGTTCGCGGGAGATGAGCTGCCCGCTTCGGAGGCCGGGAAGGTCGTCAGTCTGGCAGACAAGATCGACAACCTCGTAGCTTGCTTCGCCCTCAATCTCATCCCCAAGGGCACCAGCGACCCCTATGCCCTACGCCGGCAAGCAGCGGGCGTGCTGGCAATCCTGCTGGATGCCCGCTGGCGCATAGACCTGCGCGCACGGCTTCCACAGGCTCTCGGGATGCTTCCCCAGCGCGACGTCGGCGACGACGAGGCCCTGGCCGCCTGGCAGCAGTTCTTCGCTCTCCGGCTCGATGCCGTTCTGGACGCCGCGGGCGTTGCCTATGATGTGCGGCGCGCCGTTCTGGCCGCTCCGTGCCCGGACCTGCTCGACGCGCACGATCGAGCCCTCGCGCTTGGCGAGGCACGAACGGCGGACCGCGGAGCATTCGAGAAGACAACCTACGCGGCCGCGCGCGTCAGGAAGATCCTCCGTCCGGCCGAGGATCAAGCGGCGCCCGCAGTGAACCCGGACCTGTTCGAAAGCGACATAGAGCGCGCCCTGCTGTCGGCGGCCGAGGAGGCGCGTGGCGTGGTGGAACCCCTGCTCGCCGGCACCGGCGAGCGGGATTACGGTGCGGTGTGGGCGGCGCTCTGCCGGCTCGAACGACCGATCTGGGATTACTTCGACGTCGATACGGGCGTCATGGTCATGGCCGAGGACCATGCCGTCCGCGCGAACCGCCTGGCGACACTTCGGGAAGTCGATCGGTGGTTCCTGAGGCTCGCGGATTTCAGCGAGATCGTGGTCGAATAGCGTTCTGTGGCATCGTAGTACGCGGGCCATCGAGCTGCCGCTGGAGTGCCGAGTTGATGGCGGTGTGGACGGGTTGGCTCCAATGAGCATCCGAGAGCGGATCGAGGAACTGGAGCGAGAGACCCTCTCGCCCCATGCCACTCTGAGCGCCGAATCAAAGGGCCGCGAGCGCGACGAACCCCAGTGTGATGTTCGTACCGTCTTCCAGCGGGACCGCGACCGAATCATCCACCAGTGCAAGGCGTTCCGACGGCTGGCCCAGAAGACCCAGGTGTTCATCTCACCGCGCCATGACCATATCCGGACTCGACTGAACCACACCCTCGAGGTCTCCCAGATCGCCCGCACGATTGCGAAGGCCCTCCGCCTCAACGAGGCCCTGACCGAGGCGATCGCCCTGGGCCACGATGTGGGCCACACGCCCTTCGGTCACGCCGGCGAAGCCGTCCTCCACGACCTCTACCGGCAGTTCGACCCAGAGGGAGGCTTCCACCACGCCGTCCAGAGCCTGAGGGTGGTGACGGTGCTGGAGAACGACGGCGCGGGCCTGAATCTCTGCCGGGAGACTCTGGACGGGATCGAGTCGCACAGCAAGGGTCGTCAGGACATGGACGCGGTTCTGGCGGCAGAGAGGCCCCGGACCCTCGAGGCTCGGGTAGTCAGCGTTTCCGACCGGATAGCCTATGTCAACCACGACATCGATGATTGCCTGCGGGCCAACCTGATCGACGCCGAAGACATCCCCGGCGAATGCAGCGCGGTCCTCGGCAGCCGGTACTCCGCACGCATCAGCACGATGGTGCGGGATGTCATCGAGTGCAGCCAGGACCAGCCGGCGATCCGCATGGGCGATACTGTGAGGCAGGCGACCGACCGCCTGAAGGAGTTCCTGTACGAGCGCGTGTATGATTCGCCCCCCATGCTGGAGGAGAGGCGCCGGGCGCGGATGGTGCTGGCGAGTCTCTACCGCCTCTACATGGCGTCCGACGAGGCGCTCACCGAGGCGACGGGGGAGGCGACGGACGACACTAAGTCAAGGGCCCGTGTCGTCTGTGACTACATCGCGGGTATGACGGACCGGTTCGCCACCGAGCAGTACGTGGCACGTTTCCTGCCGGGCGCGTTCCAGGTCGTCGATTAGCTGGGACGCGACAGGCCCGCTTTGGGCCAGCCGATGGTGCTGGAGGGCACAGACGGGGCTCCTTGACGATAAGCCAAATCTATGGTAGTTTATCCCGCGCTCCGAAGGGTGGGGCAGTTCGTTCCAGGGCGCTCGCATCCGGCTGCGTTTACCCTTACTGACGGCTCAGCAGTCGGGCCTTTTCGTGTGCCCAAATATCCTTGACCTAACGCTCGGTCCTGCTCGGCGGACGCGTCCGCTGCAGCGCCCCGGGGCACCGCCATAGTCCGGTTCCGGCGGCAAAGCAGGACGGAGCGTGCGCTGTCGCGTCAACGCGGCAGCGTGGCCAGGAGGAGGCCGAACCGATGGCTTTAGTTACAATGAAAGAGTTGTTGGAGGCCGGTGTCCACTTCGGGCACCAGACCCGTCGGTGGAACCCCAAGATGAAGCGCTACATCTATGGGGAGCGCGACGGGATCTATATCATTGACTTGCACCAGAGCCTCCGACGCATGGAGCAGGCGTACAACTTCGTGCGCGACACGGTGGCGGAGGGAGAGTCGGTGCTGTTCGTGGGCACCAAGCGTCAAGCCCAGGAATCGGTCGAAGCGGCTGCTGAGCGCTGTGGCCAGTACTACGTTACGCAGAGATGGCTGGGCGGGATGCTCACGAACTTCAACACGATGCGCAGCCGGATCCGACGATTGCGCGAGCTCTACGACATGGAGGAGACGGGCGTGATGGACCGCCTCACCAAGAAGGAGGCGGCCAAACTGCGCGAGCAGCGCGATAAGCTCGAACGCTACTTCGGCGGCATCAAGGACATGACCCAGCTTCCGGGGGTCGCCTATGTTGTTGACCTCAAGAAGGAGCACATCTGTGTCGCCGAGTGTCTGAAGCTGGGGATCCCAACCGTAGCGATTCTCGACACCAACGCCGACCCCGATCTGGTGACTCACCCGATCCCCGGCAACGACGACGCGATCCGCGCCATTCGCCTGATTACCGGCAAGGTCGCCGACGCCGCCCTCGAAGGGCGGGGCATGTACCAGCAGAAATTGCTGGAAGCCCAGGCGGCGGAGGCCGAGGCCGATGGGATGGTGCCCGCTGCCGCGGAGGGCGTCGAGACCTCATTTGACGATCTGGACGGCAAGACTTCCGAGGAGTAACCCCGTCGCGAGCGCCGGGCGTGGGATGGTCCGAACACGGGCGCCCACGCGGGACTCGCAACGGCTGTGGCCGTGCCGCAATGACAAAGGAGCCCAAGATGAGCATCAGTGCAGCGGACGTCAAGCGCTTGAGAGAGCGAACCGGGAGCGGTTTCATGGACTGCAAGAAGGCTCTCCAGGAGGCAAACGGCGACTTGGAGGAGGCCAAGGCCATCCTCCGCAAGAAGGGCGTCTCCGTGGCCGCCAAGCGTGCCGACCGAGCCGCAAGCGAGGGAGCCGTCACCGCGTACATCCATGGCGGTGGGCGGATCGGCGTTCTGGTCGAGGTCAACTGCGAGACCGATTTTGTCGCGCGGACCGACAGCTTCCAGGAGCTCTGCAAGAACGTGGCGATGCAGATCGCTGCCTCCCAACCCAGGTGGGTGAGCCGTGACGATGTCCCGGAGGAGGCCCTGGAGCGTGAGAGGTCGATCCTCATCGAGCAGGCGAAGGGTGAGGGAAAGCCGGATCATATCGCCGAGAAGATGGTCGAAGGGCGGATGAAGAAGTTCTACACCGACTTCTGTCTTCTCGATCAGCCATACATCCGCGACGAGTCGATGATCGTGCAGGACCTCATCACAGACTTCGCGGGCCAGGTCGGCGAGAAGGTGGCTGTGCGCCGGTTCACCCGGTACGCGCTCGGCGAGGAGGTCTGAGTGCCCAGAAGAGCGACGATGACCGAGGAGCTCAAGTACCCGCGCATCCTGCTGAAGCTGAGCGGCGGTTCGTTCGCCGGCGAGCAGTCATCCGGCCTCGATTGGCGTGTGGTCCAGCGGATTGCGGGCGAGGTCATCGCTGTTGCTGAGGCCGGTGCCGAGGTCGGCGTGGTTGTCGGAGGGGGCAATATCTGGCGGGGCAGTACGGCAGCCGAGCAGGGGATGGAGCGGGGGAGCGCCGACTACATCGGCATGGTGGCCACGGTCATCAACTCGCTCGTGCTGCAGGAATCCCTCGAACGGCAGGGCGCCGACACCAGAGTCCAGACGGCAATCGAGATGCGGGAGGTGGCCGAGCCGTTCATCCGTCGCCGAGCGGTTCGTCACCTGGAGAAGGGCCGGATCGTCATCTTCGCCGCCGGCAGCGGGAACCCGTTCTTCACCACCGATACGGCGGCCGTCCTGCGGACCATCGAGATCGGCGCGAACGTGTTGATGAAGGCGACCGATGTGGACGGCGTCTACGACCGCGACCCAAGTAAGGACCCGAAAGCCAAACGCCTCCCCCGCGTGTCATACATCGACTGTCTGCGCAAGGGCCTCGCGGTTATGGATGCCGCGGCCATCGCGCTGGCCATGGAATACGAGCTTCCCATCATCGTGTTTGACATCACGACCGAAGGCAACATCGTTCGTGCTGCTTCCGGGCAGAAGATCGGCACGCTCGTCGATAAGGGACCCAAAGCACGTCGGCGCAAGACCTCCTCGTGAGACGGGAACGCTGCGGAAGGAGGGCTTTGGATGGACAAGCTCATCGCGAAGATGAAATCGGACATGGAGGATCGTGTCGGACGGGTCGAGCAAGAGCTGGCGCGGATCAGGGCGGGAAGGGCGACCCCGGCCCTGCTGGACGGGATCCTGGTCGAGTACTACGGCAGCAACGTCCCGGTCGACCAGGTCGCGACCATCGCCGTTCCGGAACCAAGGTATCTGACGATCACCCCGTGGGACAAGTCCGTTGTCAGCAAGGTCAAGCGGGCGATCATGACCTCTGACCTGGGCCTGAACCCCTCAGACGACGGCAGCATCATCCGCATCGAGATCCCGGCTCCCACCGAGGAGGGGCGTGCGGAGCTGGCCAGACGAGCGGAGCAGGTGGGCGAAGAGGGGAAGGTGGCGGTCCGCAACCGGCGCCGTGAGTGCATGGAGGCCATCAAGAGCATGGAGAAGGCCGAAGGTCTCTCGGAGGACGAGGTCCGAGCCGGGCAGAAAGAGGTACAGGACGCAACCGACGAGATCAACGAGATGATCGACGATTTCGTGGAGGCCAAGCAAGAGGAGATCATGGAGGTCTAGGGGTGGACAGAAGCTTGATCGCTCTGCCCCTGCCGAAGGCGATGGCGGCGATCGAAGAAGCCGGGCAGCGCTTGTCGCGAGTCATCGTCACAGGCCCGCCCGGTGCGGGACGAGGGGTGGGCGTCCCCAGAGTCATCCGCGAGGAGGAGACCCCCGACGGTGTTGAGTTGACCGTTGCGTTCCCCGTGCCGCCTCTGGAAGATGGTGGCAGCTCGTGAGCTGGGAGCCGACGGACTCCGGCGTCTATCTCCTGGTTCTGGAAGTGCCCCGCCCCTTTTGTGCAGCCGTGGGCTGTCTCGGTCGCATCTCGCTCCGCGCGGGCCGGTACGGATACGTGGGGAGCGCTCGCCGCGGCCTGTCGGCGAGGCTGAGCCGCCATCGACGGCGCAAGAAGCCCTTGCGCTGGCACATCGACCGCGTGACCGCCGCGGC
>CBFDAZ010000274.1:0-6930 GCA_965602825.1 uncultured bacterium | reverse complement strand
CAGTTGACCGGGGTGATGGTGACGTGCACCTGCTGGCGGACGAGTTCGTCGTCGTGTTCGCGCACCGCCGTCCTGATTGGCAAGCGTCCGGGTGGCGGGTCGTTGATGACGCTGATGTCGCGGATCGCCGACAGGGCCATATGCATGGTGCGTGGGATGGGAGTTGCGGTGAGCGTGACGACGTCCACCATCGTGCGTAACTGCTTCAGTCTCTCTTTCTGTTCGACGCCGAAGCGCTGCTCCTCGTCGATGATTACCAGGCCGAGCTCCTCGAAGTCGACGTCGGACCGCAGGAGACGGTGGGTGCCGATCACAATATCCACCGTCCCGGCCTTCAGGCCATCGACGACCTTCTGCTGCTCAGCGGGAGACTTGAAGCGGGAGAGAACCTGGATCTCGACGGGGTATGCCCCCAGCCTCTCACGGAAGGTATTCAGGTGCTGCTGGGCCAGTACGGTGGTCGGCACAAGGACGGCGGCCTGTTTGCCGTCCAGAACCGCTTTGAACGCGCCCCGGATCGCCACTTCGGTCTTGCCGAAGCCAACATCCCCGCAGATCAGCCGGTCGGCCGGTAGGGGCCGCTGCATGTCCTGTTTGAGGTCCTGGACGGCGGCGTACTGATCGGGCGTCTCCTCGTAGCGGAAAGAGGCCTCCATCTCGGCAAGCCACGGCGAATCCGGGCCGAAGGCGTGGCCCTCTCCCTGTTCGCGGGCGGAGTAAAGCCTGAAGAGTTCCTTGGCCAGCAACTGCGCCGAGCGGCGTACCCGTCGCTTGGTCTGCTTCCACCGGCTGCTCTGCAGCGAGTGAATGGTGGGGGGCTCGCTAGCGCCTCCGACGTACTTCTGCACGCGGTCCATCTGGGTCACGGGGACGTAGATGCGATCCTCGCCGGCGTACTGGAGGTGGAGGTATTCGCGCTCGATGCCGTTGACCGCCTGCCTGCAGGTACCCATGTACTGGGCGATGCCATGGTTGATGTGGACCACATAGTCGCCCACTTCGAGGTCCGTCAGCGTCGTGACGGAGAAGCCCGTCCTGAACTTGCGTCCCTTCGGACGGCGGATCTTCTGCCAGCCGTAGAGCTCGCCCTCGGTGAGCACCACCAGGTTGGCGGAGGAGAGCTTGAAGCCTCCACTGAGCCCCAGGTCGCAGATCGAGATGCGGCCTGCTACCAGAGCTTCCGGCCCGGCGCCGTCCCCAGCCGTCGGCAGCAGGTGAACGTTGGTGAGATGTCGGCCCCGGAGAGCCGCGGCTATCTCCTCGGGCTTGCCGGAGCTGACCAGCACCGTATGGGTGCTGCGCTGCCAATCCCGTAGGCTATCCGACAACAGGTCGAAGTGGCCGGCGAAACTCTCAACCGGAGGCGTGTGGAATGGCAGTACCGGGGTCTCCGGGGCCCAGGGGACCCCGCGTTGCAGCAGCGTCAGGTACACGCTCCGTCGCCGCGTTCCGGAGACTTCCAGCCGTTCGATGAGCTGGTCGGCACTGAGACACGCTGTCTCTGGCAGCCGGAGGTGAGCTCCGGTGCGCAAGCCCAGATCGTACTGCCGTTCCACGTCCGCATGGAGGCTGTCCGCTGCGCTGCGGGAACGCACCGGCTCGTCTACGAAGATGAACGCCTCCTCCGGGAGGTAAGCCAGCACCGACGAGAGGCCGTCGTAGAAGAAGGGGAGGTAGTGCTCGAGTCCGGCCGCGTGTGCAGATGAGGTCAGTCGTTGGAGATCCTGGTTGACCGCCTCCTCGAGTCGCTTTGCCTCATCGGCGCGGTCGCGCTCTCTGAGTCTCCGCAGTTCCTGCCGGAGCGCGTTCTGGATGCGAGTGATGCCCGTGTCGAGGGCGTGCACGTCGGGTACGAGTTCCGCCGCCGGGCCGACCCTCAGCTCCCGGATGTGTCCGCTGGACCGCTGGTTCTGGGGGTCGAACTGACGGAGGGTGTCCACTTCGTCACCGAACAGCTCGATGCGCGTGGGGACCTCGGCGCCCGCGGGGAACACATCGATGATGCCGCCCCGCACGGAGAACTGGCCGACGCTGTCCACCAGCTCGGTTCGCTCGTAGCCCAGGTGCGAGAGTTCGCGGGCGAGCTGGTCCCTGTCAAGAGAGTCGCCGGCTTTCACGGTACGGAGCGCCTCGCGCATCACCCCAGCGGGAACGGTGAGATGCATGACCGCACTGACACTGGCCACCACGACGGTGCTCTCGCCACTCACAAGTCGCTCGAGGACGGCAAGACGATCGCCCAGGCTGCTTCGGTCGGCCGGCATGCCGTCGTAGAGGGTCTCGGTGATGGAAGCATACCGGAGGACCGACCAGGCGCCCCCATCGCCCAGTAGCACAGCCAGATCGTCGGCCAGCCGGGTGGCGTGCTCGTCGCTGTAGGTCATCACCAGCGCGCTCGCAGGCCACTCGCGCAGTATCCCGGCAATCAGCAGCGACTTCCCGGCGCCGCTGGCGCCCTCGATACACACGCGGTCGCCCTGCGAGACCAGGCCTGCGGCGATCCCCTGGAACTCCCTTGATCGGTCCAGAACACTCAATAGCGGGTGCATTGCGTCATCGCCGAACTGGCGGCCACACAAATAAACGCGGCCCGAGAGGTCGGATCTCGGGCTGGGGTCTGCCGGGATGGGTGCTGTTTCGCCTTCGGCGCGAGGCCTGCAGCGTTCATCAATGCCACGATGTTGCCGAGGTCACCGGAGTCCGGCGCCTCCCCGTCGAGGCCCCGGCCACGCCTCGATCACTGGTCGCTGAACGGATCGTCAGCCTCTTCCAGCGGCGGAACCGGCTCGTCGGAGCTCGCCTCCGGCGTTGGCGTCGGGGGCGCAGTCTGAGGTGGTGGGGCCTCTGGCGCCGCACCGGCCGACGGCTCTCGGGCCTCCGGCGCCGCGCCGGCCGACGGTTCCCGGGCCTCCGGCGCCGCACCGGCCGACGGTTCCCGGGCCTCCGGCGCCGCACCGGCCGACGGCTCTCGGGCCTCGCGGCGCTCGCGCTCCGCTCGGGTCTCCAGGAACGCCACTCGGTCCGCCTGCACCTCGAAGCCGCGGCGTTGCTGGCCGTCCTGGGTCTGCCAGGAACGCGTCTGGATCCGGCCTTCGATACCCACCATCGCACCTTTGCCCAGATACTGGCCGCAGAGCTCCGCCGTCTTCCTCCAGGCCACGATGTCGATGAAATCGGTTGGTCGCTGCCCCGATTCGTCGCGGCCGAAGGGGCGGTCTATCGCGAGCGTGAACTTCGTGATGGCGATCCCGTTCTGGGTGTACCGCATCTCCGGGTCACGTGTCAGCCGGCCCACCAGCACACATTGGTTAATCACTCTATCGCGCCCCCCAACGGACTTGTCGCTTTGCCCTGCGCGGAGCTACGTCGGCCTATTCCTGTGACTCCTCCGCCTCGGTGGCTTCACCCTCCTCGGAGGGTTCGGCCTCCCCGGAGGGTTGGGCCTCCTCGGTTGCCGCTGCCTGCGCGGGCTCTGGTGCGGTGCCCGCTTCAGGCTCTTCAGGCTGCTTGTCCTCCGTCCCGGGTTCGGGTGCCTCCTTCGGTGGCTCGGGAGGCTGGGGCCGCCACATGGCGTCTGGATTGGCGACGAAGACGCCCGCTCGCAGCACTTGCTCGTCGAGCTCCAGCTCCCGACGCAGCACCTCCACCACACTCCCCTCCGCCTCGAAGTACATGAGACAGTAGGTGCCCCGCTTCACGCCCTCGATCTCGTACGCCAGCTCTCGTCGGTCCCAGACCTCGTTCAGCTCGATGGTCGCGCCGCTCTGGGTTAGGGTATCTGCGGCGCGCTGCATCACGGAGGACAGCTCATCCTCTGGAATATCCGGCCGCACAACATACATCGCTTCATAGAGCTTCCGCACTTGACGTCACCTTTTCCTTTGGTCTCTGGCCCAGGGCGTGCGCATAGTCAGAGAGGCTGCGCGGAGGTCACGCAGCCCAACGCAGAGCGCTTCCCTGGACAGGAAGACAGCACGCGCCGGCCCCAGCCGGCGCGACGAACACCCGGATTATAGCACAAGGAAGTCCGAACTGGCAACCGACCGCACCACTGGGTGGGGGTGTCGGCGGACAACGCCTATCCCTCTGTCGGTCAGGCCCGCACCATGGCCAGAAGGCGCCGCACCGCCCCAATCGCCTTGCTCTGCCTGGCCGACCAGCGCGGGGTGCCGGGTGATGCGTCCCAGGCCGTCTCCGGCGCAGCCGAAGCAATCACCGTTGGCGCTTTCTCGAGGCACTCCAACTCGCGAGCCAGGCGAAGGGCGTGTTCGGCCAGCAACGACAGGGCCTCCCCGTCGTGTTGGGCCACGACCTTCTCTATGCACACCGCCGCCAGGTGCTTGTGGACCGGGTTGTCAGCCCGGCAGACGACGTCCACCAACACCGGCACCGCCCCCAGTGGCCGGATCTCGCCGAGCGCGCGCATGGTCCGGTTCAGCAGGCAGCCGCAGCAACCGTCAAGACCAATCGCCTGACTGAGAGCCTCAATCAAGGCCTCAGCAGCCTTGGCGGGGGCCAAGTACTGCAGGGCCGTCACGATCCACCTGGATTCGGGGGACAGGGCACCCGCGGCCACGACTTCCTCGAGTCTATCGATAAGCTCGCGTGACACGGCACCCGCCTGTCCGCTCTGCAGCCTCCCGATCTTCGGCCCGATGTCGCGGAGTTGGCCGGTCTGCAGATCATCGATCACTCCGCGTGTCGTTGTCGGCGCGCTGACCTGAGATAGAGCCCAGCGGGCCGCACCGACTCTGGGCGCCAGCGCCCGGAGTCGTTCCGCGGCCTCCTTGGCCTTCATCAGCCCGAGTGCGGTGGGTGCGCCGCGGCGCCGCCCGGGTTTGGCGAGCGCGGCGGTCCCGGGGCGCACCGCTCGCCGGGCACCCCTCTCGCCCAGCGCGCCCGCCGCATGCTCCCGCGCCCTCGCCGGCAGGTCCTCGTCCTCCAGGATGCTGAGGAGGGCCGGGACGTTGCGCGTACGGACGATCTCGGCCGGCAGTCGGCGGAAATGGTAGCTATAGACCGGAGAGCCGGGTCTGCGGTACTCCTTGAGGGCATCGACAAGCTCTTGCCGCGCCATGGTCCTCACCTCGCTGCCGGCACTGTAGCCATTGCTCACTTGGTCTTGCGGGCTTGACTGATCGGGTGTTCTGAGACATCGACCCCGACTCCACACTGGATGAACGAGGACAGTGCGAGCTGCGACCGGTAGCGGCGCGTCGCCGCACACGCGTGTCTCCCGGGGGCCGGTTCTGCTGCGTTGAGCGGCGCCCCTCCACCGATCTTGACCTGCCGGCTGACCGTGACATGGTAGTAGAACATGCGTTCGATGTCAAGTGGCCGGCCGCTGACGTGCCGGGCGGGAGCAAGGGCACGTGAGATGCGGCTCCCGGCCCGTGGGCCTGGACGGGTCGTTGCCTGGCGTAAAGAAAACCCCACTGATCGTTGCCAATACGGTACAAGCCCTACTGATAGACTGTCGTCGGAAGCCTCTTCGCGTACGCGGAGGTGGGCAACGCACATGAACTGCCCGGCATGCGGTCAGGCGCTCGACGAGTCAGCGGCGGCCTGCGAATCCTGTGGGCAGGACGCCCGACTGACCATGATGACGCCGCAGGCAACTGTCTATGGTCCGTACACTCTGGCTGAGGTTCGCACCTTTGCGGAGCTGGGTCGGGTGCCGATCGGCAGCACGCTACACAGCATGAACGGGCAGACGCTCACGCTTCCGCAGGTTGGGCTCGGCACGATCGTGGCGGACGCCGCCTTCGCCGGGCCCGTCCGGACCGGTGGCCTGAGCAAGGGCGTGAAGTGGGGCATCGCCGCCCTGGTGTTGGCCGTCGCACTGCCCGTGGTGGGCATGGGTGTGGCGATGATGGCAGGAGTTGGTACGACGGCCTTCAAGGCTCAGGGGCAGGCGCAGGAGTCCATGTGCCAGCAGCACCTGGCCCAGCTTGCGATGAGCGTGCAATTCTATGTTGAGGACCACGAGGGCGTGCTCCCGAATGCCGCCACGTGGAAGCAGGACATCATGCCCTACCTGTGGGGCGATCCATCGACATTCGAGTGCCCATCCTCCGGCAGAGGCCAGGCCAGCTACAAGCTCAACACCGCCGTAAGCGGACGCACCATGGCCTCTATCCGCAACCGCGGCAAGACAGCCATGATCTACGAGGCCGGGTTGCTGGAGGGCAGCGGACCCCACCGCGGTGGCGGACATGTCGCCTACGTCGATGGCCACGTCGAGTGGGTCTCGGCCAGCGACTTCTGACAACCGGTTCGGCATCCCCTGACTCACCCCCGAGCGCTGCTGCCCCGATCCCCGCGCGCAGACTCCCCCATCTGGGGGAGAGCGATTTCCCCCTTTCGGGTCGAGGAAGCTGGCTTCGCCAGGAGTAGAATAAAAATGGTGTGAAGGCCCTGGAGTAGCTCTGGGGGCCGGAGGTCCACGGTCTCCGAGTGACGTCCACACCGAAGGGGAACCAATGCCAGCCCTGCCGATCGACCCAGGCGCGAGCCGAAGCAGGACTTGCGTCACACTGCTGACCGCCAGGCCAAGCGAGGCCCCGAGTGCTTGGGGGCCACCGCCTGAGGGACGCGCCGCCACAGCCCCTAACAGCCTGGGGTAGAAGGAAGAGCACCCACCATGTCTTCGACAAGAGCGACCGCAGAATTGCCACCCACGATCCGGGAGTGGGCCGATGCAGTCGTCAAGCAAGACGAGATAGAGCGCTACCTGCAGGACGGCGAATGCTTCGTCCGTGAGGCCGAGATATGGCAGCTACTTGAGGAGAACGCTGACCCGGACGAGCAGCGCGTACGGGATATTATCGCCAAGTCCCGAGCCCTGCATCGACTTGACCCCGGCGAAACCGCTGCGCTGCTGAACTGTAGAGAGGAGGAGCTCTGGGAGGAGATCTACGCGGCCGGTCT
>CBFDAZ010000273.1:0-6992 GCA_965602825.1 uncultured bacterium | reverse complement strand
CGTCTGGCCGGTCTGCCGATCGCGCACGAAGATGTCGGGCTGACCGTTGGTGTCATCGGGCACCAGATTGGTTGCCGCCGAGTGGAACACGACCAGGCGGCCATCGGCCGTGATGGCGCCGTTTCTGGCGCATCGCGAGTCGCCGTTGGCCTGGTCGCCCGCACTCGACACGTTCACCCGGGCTGTCGTGCCGCTGCCGAGATCCCTCACGAACACATCCGGGAGGTCGTTCGTGTCCCCCGGCACCAGGTTGCTCGCCCAGGAGCGGAAGACCACGAACTGCCCATCGGCGCTGATGCCCCCCTGGCACGACATGGCGTTCCCCTGTTGCCCGGCGCTGTCAACGCTGACCAGTTGCATGCCACCGGTCGTGCGGTCGAACACGAATATGTCCTCCGTGCCGTTCGTATCCCCGGCAACCAGGTTCGACGCCCACGAGGCAAACGCGACGTAACGTCCATTGGCACTTACCGCGGGCAGCGTTGAGCCGCTGTTGGCCGGGGCTCCCGCGAGCCCCTGGCTCACGAAGGGCGTGGCCCCACTGACGAGGTCATGAAGGAACACGTCCCACTTGCCGTTCGTGTCTCCGGGGACGAGGTTCGGTGCACTTGAGTCGAAGGCGACCACGGTGCCGGCGGCGTCAAGGCTCGGCCATCGCGAGGCGGAGGCCCCGCTCGGCGCGGGCTCCGCCTGCTGGCCCGTGCTGGACACGCTAGCCCGCACTGTCGTGCGAGTTCCCAGGTCGCGCACGAATACGTCTGCGAAGTTGTTCGTGTCGTTGGGTACCAGGGCCCTGGCGTCGGACCGGAAGGCAGCGAGTTGGCCGCTTCCATCGAGGCAGATCAGGTCCGAGTACGCGTTGCCCTGCCGCCCTGAACTGGACACGCTAACCCGGTTCAGAGAGGTCACTTGTGACTCGATCGGACACACGGCTGCAATTGCTCCTACCAACAACACACCAGCCTGTCTCATCGCGGAACCTCCTCACCAGCCTTGTCGGGTGCCCGGGCGCCCAATGCGGACTCGTCCAGAGCGTGGGGTGCCTCTGAGCGAGCGGATGCGTTCTGCACTTGGGCTCCTTGCTGCCTACCTTCGTGGCATCGGGGCTAAGTCCCTGCCAGGCAAGGCCCACCGGCGAAGGGCAGCCACTGAGCGCGGTGTGTTGCGCGCCAGCACCCACGCCCGCCAGATGCTCTGCGCGCGCACGGGGTCGCCATCGTGGAACTGCAGCACGACTCGGGGTGTCCGCACCGACTTGCCGGGCCGCGCCGCGCTTTTCCTGGCCATGGTCGACTCGCGGCAGGTCCGTAATAGGGCGGATGTCGCTCGTCTCGTCGGATGCTCCAGGGCGTGGGACAGGTGTCACCGGCGCTGGGTAGGCGGAAACTGCAGGATCCGGGCGTGGCTCGGCGTTCCCGGCGGAACAGCCCTGGGGCCCTCCTCGTGAGGCGCTTCAGTTCTCGGCTGCATCCGCCAACGCGCGAATCGCCGTTTCGCGGGCGGCGTGTAACGAGGCCGCGTCCCCCGCCTCGAGCACGGCCCGTGCGATGTCAACAGCCCGTTGCCGATCCCAACCCGGACATTTCGCCAGCATGGTCAGCATCGCGAAGTCCTCCGCGCCCTCCCGGTACGCCTCCCAGCGCTTGGAGGGGATCAGCTCGTCACCGTCACCATCGTAGACGACAGCGTAATCGTGCCGGTCCACATCCCATGGGTCCCAGACGCTGCCGCCGCAGTCGGCGTAGTCCCAGAAGCCGAAGCCTCGGAGATCCTTGGCGAACGCCTCCCAGAAGGCGATGCGGAATGCGCGCAGCGGCGAACTGGTCTTGCCCAGGACCTGGTACATCCAGACCTCGGAGGCAGTATCGCGGCAGAAGCTGAGACGATCATCCTCGGCGGTGTCGAGGGACGGGCACCAGATGTCGACGACGGGCCCCATAAGCTGCATGTCGGCGGGGGTGGCGGCGCCGTACGGGTTCTCGAAGATGCGGATCGCGCGATCGGCGGCATCGACGGCTTCACCCACCGCGCGAGCCATCCGGGCGCGCGCGGCCGAGGGTTCATCGACGATGTAGAGCGCCCAGTCATCGTAGCCGAAGCCGCGTTCCGTCATGCCCTCAGCCAGCTCCTTCGCCCAGCGTTCGGCGTACGGGCGCCACTCGGCCGAGGGGTATTCGGCGCCGCCCTCGGGCGTGAGGCGGTTGACGCGGTCACCGATCTCCATCCCCGGCCAGAGGAGGAGGCACTTGGCATCGGGGTGGAGGGCAATCTGGTCATCGGTGCCAGACCAATCAAGTCCCCGCCACTCGCCGGCGTCGCTGAAGGTCGGCCATGGAGTGAACGCGCCGTGGATGACGTAGGTGTTGATCCGGTGCGCACGGAGGTCGGCGCGTGACTGAGGGATGCGCCCCTTCAGCAGCTCCCACGTAGTGTAGGCGTAGGCAAAGGTGTGGATGGGCAGTTCATCGGGCAAGTCGATGGGGTGGATCAGGATCGATAGCCGGAGCGTCTGAGCCTGCCCATCAGGCGTGGTGACCTGGAGTCGGGAGCGGAACCGTCCCGGACCGGTGACAGAGCTGTCGATCATCAACCACAGGTCCTGGGTCATGCCCGGCGGGATGTCGATCTCAACGGGGCCACTACCTGAGCCGACTCTCGGCAGGGGATCGCCAATGATTAGACCACCGTCGGTCGGGACGTAGTGAAGGAGACGCCAGGTCAATGCCTCGGGAGACGGCGCGTCCGTCAGGCTAACCTCGATGGCCTGGACCGTCTCAGTGAGATTGCTGAGGCGCAGGCAGGCCGGCTCGGACTCACCGTTGAGCATCTCGATCGAGTGAGGGCGGCTCTTGCCCGGCGGGGTCTCCAGCAACGGCGCGACGTCGCTATAGGGGTCTGCCCAGCGGGCGTAGACGGCACGAACCGCCCCTGGCCATGCGGCGCGGTTGACGCGCGCCATCAGCCTGAACACGTCCTCGTGGAGAGCGAAGTAGGGCGGGCCTTGCCTGGCATCGATGGTAGTGGGCAGATCGTCGGCCGTCTGGCAGCGCTCCCTCAACGCCCGGACCTCGGGGATCAGTGTTTCGGCGCCGAACTCGGTCGCCGCCGCCTCGACGGTGGCGAGATCGTCGACCGCGCGGTCGCGCGCCCGCTTCTGCGCCATGCGGGCCAGGTTGGCCTTGGTGACCTCGTGGAAGGTGAGATCATCGAACCAGACGGTACCTGTGGAGTGGTGGAGGTAGGGGATGAGCGTGAGCCAGGTGCGCGTCTCGACGGGGAACGGGCCGATCTCGATGAACGACCAGTCAAACGTGTCCGAGAAGGTCCGGCTGACCTTGAAGGTGCCGCCACCCTCCTTGCCGATGTAGAGCCTGGCAAGCATGGCGCCCGCACCGGGCTGGATGTCATCGCCCTTGATCCAGCCAGTGATGATGTAGGACCTGTTGGGTTCGAAGTCGACCTGCTGGGACATCATGCTGTAGCTGGTGGGCTGGCGGTGGGAGATCTTCAGGGACCGGTGCCCGGAATGGGCGATGGTCTCATCGACGCTGATGCAGTTGGGCTCGGGGAACTCCTTGAGCCAGTTCGACCAACCGACGGGCATGCCCGCTTCATCGACTGCTTCGAAGCTGCCGTTGACGACGAGGTCTGGCGTCCCCTGCTGGCTCCACGCTGGCGAGACCAGCGTCGGGAGCAGGAGAGTCCAGAGCGAACGGGCCATCCTCGACACCCTCCTTGCTGGATTAAGGAACAGCAAGCGGCATCTGCTCAACCCGTGGTGGTCGACCGAGCGAACGTCAGAGGCATTCGCTCCAATGGGTCCAGGAGCCTGCACAGATCGGGAGGCGGGGTCGCCACCCGATATGCGGCAGCCCCGCTGGCGACGTTAGCCACCGGGTCTCCGGTCCGGCGGCAGCGCCGGGGATCATTCGGATGGATAACACTTGAGCTGGCTCCTCCCATTGTCGCCAGCCGATAGACAGAAGCAGCGCGGCACTCATTACCTCGGTTTGCACTGAACCCCATTTTGCAAACCAGTGGGTAGTTGTGATTTGGTGGGGTTTCGGCGAGACTGCTGTGGTGATGCAGACGGCTTTCCACCTCGGTCAGGGGCGCCGACGCCTACTCTTCTCTCAGCATCCTCACCGAGTGCCCCCCATAGCGCACACCGAGCCCATCCTCACCGCTCTCCACAACGTCACCAGTCACCTCATCCCGGAACCGCCCAGTCGTATCAGGCGCTGGTAGCCGCACCTCAACCGCATCATCCCCCACATTCACAACCGTTATCACCCGACCCGCCGCTGAGCGAAACAGGTACGCCGCCGTCGCCTCCGCATCCGTGCTCAGCACCTCCACCGTCGCCCCATCGTCGATGATGGGCGACAGCCTCCCGCGCGCCTCGACCAGCCGACGCAGATGCTCCGCCGCCGCCGGCAGTGGCCTGCCCTCCCCTCGGCCCAACGCCTCGTCGATCTCACGCGCCCGCGTCTGCACCTGCCCCATGAGCGACTCCAGTGCCTCCGTCGACCGGAACATCTCCGGCCGCAGCCATCTCCGGGGCGTCAAGTCGTCTACGCCCGGCATTACCAGTCCCATGATAAGCCCGGCGTTCCGCCACTTGTGCAGCGCCCGGAAGTACCTTTCCGCGAAGTACCGCCGCAGGATGTCGGCCTTCTGTCTCGGGCTGGGCAATTGCTCGGGCAGCGTCGCCGATATCCACTCGGCGCAAGACGCTCCCTCGGGTGCCTCGAGCCAGTCCCCAGCCAGGCTCAGCTTGTGCCCCATTGCCAGGATCTGGTGCATGTCATCGAGCGACCACCCGGTTGCGAACACATTCGTGTGCCCGGCCGCGTCCCACAGCCACCGGCGGCTGAGCGTGTGCACGCCCCAATCCTGGCATCCATCGATGTGCGCAAACAGCGGCCGCATCGTGGGCCCCTCCACGAGCGCCACGGCCTCCGAGTCCTCCTCGTGCATCGCCTCCCGCAGCCGCCGCACGACCTCGACACACCCGTCGTTGAACACCGACGCCTTGCCCTGCTCGTGACCGTGCTCCCCGCTGACGCACCGCCAATCGCTCTGGTATCCGTAGCTGTCCACATGGATCCCATCGACCCCGTAATCGCCCACGAGCCGCCGGCAGACCCCTGCCAGGTACTCGATCCAACCCGGACACGCGGAGCACATATGCCAGTTCCCCGGATACGGCTGCACCGGCGGCCCATCCGGGGTCATGATCGTCCACTCGAGGCCGTGGGCTTTGCCGACCTCGGAGCGTTTGGAGATGATGAAACCCTCAACGTACAGGATGATCCGCCCGCCCCGGGCGTGGATGGCCTCGATCCCCCGCCGGAACGCCTCCGCTCCGCCCAGATCCGTGCGGGGAGCGTAGTCGCCCTTGTTGATCCAGAAGAAACGCCGCGGCTGCTCGGGCCATCCTTGGTAGTAGTCCACCAGGTAGATCGTGTTCGTCCCGAGCGCTTCGGCCTGGTCGAGGAGTTCTGGAAGCCGATCGAAGGAGTCGATCCGCTCGTGCAGCGTCGTCGTGGTCGGCCCGGCGTAGGTCAGCATCCCCGCCCCCGCCGATTCAGCCGTGGGCACATACAGCGCTGGGCAGCGCCGAAACCAGTCGGGCGACTGTGTGAACGCGATCCCCGCCGCCGCGTCCTCAACCGCCCGAGCGGGGACAAACAACTCGGCCTGCGCCTCGACCGCAAAGACCAGCGTACCTATCACGCTGAGGCAGATCGCGAGAGCCATGTTCCCAGTCTACGTTGTGTCGCCCGCACCACGCAAGTCTTCAGAGGCACCGACTCACTCCCCGTCAGACGTCGTTCCTGATCGCGCTGCCGCCCCCACGCACCATCAGAGGACAACTATGCCCCACCGCAGACCAGTGGCGCCCCTCATGCCCTTGCTTCTGCTCCTCTCATGTGCCGCCGTCGCCCAACCCGGCGTCTGGCGCTTCCACTGCGACACGCCGCCCGGACCTCTGCGTGCGCTGCCAACCACGTGCTACGCGCTGTGTTACTGGTCCGACGGCAGCCCCGGGAGCCGTTCATATCACTACCATTTGAGCTGGCTCCGCCGATTGCCGTCGGTTGGTAGAGAGAAGTTGCGCGGAAGCCGTTGGCGGGAACGCTTGGAACTCTCGGGCTTCGCGGCCTGGCGTGGAGGTGCGCGGAGCTTGGTTTGTGAACAACAGCGACGAGCTTGCTCTCCAGCTGCCGACCCGGGCACCCAGTGTGATATGGGGAATCCCGGCGAGTACGTACAGCAGCACACGGCGCCATGGGAATGGGAGGCAACCCTCGTGGCTAGCGAGAACCCGATCAAGGTAGGAGTAGTGGGACTGGGACGCTCGGGCTACAACATCCACATTGCCCGGATGCGTAACGACGAGAGGTATCAGGTGACGGCGGTGACGGACTGGCTGGAGGACCGGCGAGGAGAGACGGGCAAGGAGCTCGGGTGCGCGGTCTACGAGGACCACCGGGCGCTGCTGAAGGGTGCTGATGCGGACGTGGTGGTGGTGGCATCCTACTCGGACACCCATGCGGGACACCTTCTATACCACGAGGAACTGCCATCTCAGCTTCTCCCGTCCCTGGTGAGCCACACCATTCCGGTTCAGCGCTCCCTGCCGCGATCCGTACTCAACAGGAAGTACCCCGGTGACCCGAAGTCGCTCGCAGACCGCCTCCGCACAACCCGTATTGACCTTCACCTCACGGTCGAGCAAGTCGCCATGCTCACTGGCTTTTCCCAAAGCGCCGTCATGGCCTGGGAAGCAGGCCGCCGCAAGCCGACTGCTGAGAGCCTGCGCCGGATCTCTGAGTTCTACAGGAGCCGGAGCTGAGGGTCGCAGTTGACATCTCTCTCCCCCTGCGAGAACGCACTGTGGTCCAGCTCACCCGAGCTTCCCTCGCAGCCTGACGACTCGCGCGAGTCCATCGGATCGCCATCCGCCGCTTGGCGCGCATCGCCAC
>CBFDAZ010000272.1:0-7012 GCA_965602825.1 uncultured bacterium | reverse complement strand
ACCGCGAGCTCATCCGGGCCAAGCCGAAGCCCGTTGACGACCGGCAGGTCGGGCTTCAGCACGTCAACGTATCTGCCTTCGACGCGGAGCTTCCCGTCGAACGTCTTCGCGATCACGTAGTCGCCTCGGCGGAGCTTGATGTAGGGCTTCTCCACGTACTTGCGTCGGGCGGACGCGACGAGGCGGCGGACAAGCGCGCGGAGTTGGCGATCGGCGGCTTCCGACCCCGCGAAGTACCTGCCCGGCAGCCCACAGAAGACGACACGGCCTTTGCCGGCCTGCTTCTCCAGCACCAGCGCGTCTCGGCCATCCGCCAGGAGTGTACTGGCGCCGGATTCGTCGTAAGTGAGGAACCGCTGTGTCGCCGGCAACTCCCAGCGGCGCAGAGCGTTCTTCTCGGCCGGCGGCTCGAAGGTGCGGCTCCGGTCCGGCGGCGTGGACGAGGCCGAGATCTGATACTGGTTGCCGATCTCGACGCGCAGCGTGGCCTGAGAGCCGCGACCGAAGGGGAAGCGGTAGACGATGAAGCGGTGCCCGTCGGCGAAGCGTGCGGGTGGGTCGCCGGCCGCCAGTGCGGTGTCCTCGTCCTGGTAGATGAACTCGGCCTCGCGCTCCGTGCCGGGGATGACTGTCTCCTCGAGCTCCTCGCCCCCGCGCCTGCCGCGAAGCTCGATCTGCGTGATCAGTGGCCCCCAACCGTCCTGTTTGAGCGTGTCCTCGACCTTGACGTAGACAGCATCTGCGTCGGCGAGGAACGGCGAGAGATCGATCGCCTCGATCGCCTGGTTCTCGAGGTCGCGCCCGGTGTAGTCTGTGCGGGTCACGGTCTGCCAGAGGGCTTCGCCCGACGCTCCCGACACGATCCGCCGGTGCGTTGTGTCCATCCCGAAAAGCGACAACAGGTGCTCCGTCGGGCCGTGGAAGCCAGCCTGCTTCCACCACTCACCGGCTTCGCAGTACGGATCATCGCCGCCGCAGACCAGCAGCGATCCGCCGCCGCGCACCCAGCCTGCCAGCGCCTCGTTCACCGCGGGCGACTGGGGCTTCATCGCGTCGTACGAGAGCAGCAGCGTGTGATAGCGGTCGAGGTATTCGGGGTCGGTCACGCGGTCGAGATGGCCGATCTGGACCGGAATCCCCTGCATCAGGAGCGGCGTCGCCAGCCCGTAGATGTCAGCCATGTCGCTCGGCGACGGCGCGCCGCGCTGCCACATCGCTGAGTCGGCAATGAACGTGGCGATCCCCTGTGTGCCGCAATCCCAGTCGATCCCCTCGTGGTTCTGCATGTCGCTAAGTACGTTGATGACGCTGCTTATCTCCGTGGCGAACTCATCGGGCACGCGCCCGAAGATCCGCGTGGGCCACGGCATCACCTCGAACCGCGTAACCTCCGGGAACAGGAGCGAAGCGGCGAGAGTGCGCTCGTAGTTGTCGTGGTAATCCTCCATGGCGCGGTCTGGGTTGTCCTCAACCGGGTCCATGAGGAACCAGATCGGCACGCCGAGACCGCGAACGAGATTGTGGGAGGAGCTGTACTCCAGGAACGCGTTCTCGAAGGTTCGCTGGGCTCGCTGGCCGCGGTAGGGGATGGCGGAGCGGGCCGTTCCCGTCCAGACCTGCGCGACCATCTGGTCCACCAGGCCGCTCTCGATCATCGCGCAATGGGCGAACGTGATCCCCCAGGCCGTGTAGTTCAGCGGGCTGTGGGCCAGGAGGAAGCGGGGGACTTGCGGGTCGACCTCTCGGGCTGCCTGGTAGATATCGGTCAGGAGTTGCTGCTCGAGCTGGGCCTTCAGCCGCTCCGCCTTCAGGCGGGCATCAATGGACGAGGCAGGATCCCGCCACGGTTCGTCGTAGGCCTCCTGCCATTCGCGCTTGAGGGCCCCGCTGTAGCCGGCGCGGCTGAAGAACTCGGGTTCCTCGGGGCAGACCGCCTGAGTGCCGTTGCGCACGGCTTCCGCGAAGTGCTGGGCCATGATGCGGCGGCGGTTGGTGGTTGGCACCATGTAGAAGCTGCCCGGGCCGCAGGTGAGCTGGGTGCCCTGGGCATCGGTCTGAGGCTCACCGGGGTGCTCCTGCACATAGGCCGGCCCGGCCCGGAAGCCCGCCATGCAGTGGGCCTCGTACCCGAAGGCCTGCCAAGACTGGATGCGCGCGGCATCGTTACTGGCGACGATGACCACGTCCACCTTCAGGTCGTTATCCTCGCGGTAGCCGGTCGGGGTCTGGAAGCTGGTCGTCCTTTGCCGCGTCAGCCTGGTGCTCTGCGCTCGGTCGTCCGGGGTGATGCCGAGGGCTTGCTCCAAGACGTCGGGCAGGCCGTTCTCGTCCAGGTCATCGGGCTTCCCGTGTGGCAGGCTCACAGGCACGAACTCCTTGCAGGTGGGCTTCGGCAGCATTCGCTCCGCGGGAGCCTTCATCCGGTAGAAAGCGACCGAGTGGAGCCACACGGTCCCTGCGGACCAGACCTGCAGGGACACGTCGGCCGAGTCAACGTCATCCGGCACGGTCACCGTGCCCTCGACGAGACGCCACTCAGCGAGGCCGGTCGGGATCGGTGGGCCGATCTGGGAGACGAAGCGGCCGCCTGTGAAGAAGCGCACGAAGAGGCGGTCAGCATCGCTGACCTGATGGTCGCTCTGTATCCATGCAGCGACCGTCAGCGTCTCGCCCGGAGCCACCTCGACCCGCTGGCTGCTGGCCCCTGTCCAGCCCTGGCCTGGACCTTGGAGCCGCAAGGCGAACTCGGCGTTTCCGGCCCCGCACTGGTGCCACGTCACGCTGCCGCCGGGCGGCTCGGTGAGCGCCCACCAGGCTGGTCCGAACACGCCTTCGGTGAAGCCGGAGTTCCTCAGGAGATTGCGGCGGTCGGGATCGACCGCGCCGTTCGCGGCGTGCAGGGATGTGACTGTCGTGGCGAAGGTTACGGCTGCAACGGCCATGTAGGACGGCCACGCGGGACTCGGCATTGCGCCTCCCACCATCCTGAGTTCGTCGCTGGTGACACGGCGGCTCTTCGCTTGCCGGTCGGAGCTGACCTGCCGCCAGGCGGGGAGGGCAGTCCCGAGGAATGAGGAAACCTCTGGCGGAGTCTGGCCTGCTCGACCTCTTCAGGGGAATACCGCCGGTACACGTGTGCGACGATGCCCCCGCCGTGCCTGGTGAAGCCCCGCTACCAGGTCGGCTGCGCAGTCTTCACGTGGTCACACTACACCCAAGGAGCGATGATTACCGTGCGCAACGACTCGTTGGTCTTCTTGAAGGAGTTGCTGAGGGCACCCTCGCCGTCTGGTTACGAGCAGCCGGCCCAGGAGGTCGTCCGCGGCTATGTCCGCCCGTTTGCCGATGAGGTCAAGACGGACGTCCACGGCAACGTGATCGCTGCGGTGAACCCGGAGGGGAAGCCCCGCGTGATGCTGGCGGGCCACTGCGACCAGATCGGCATGATGGTTCGCTACGTCAATGACGAGGGTTTCATCTATTTCGCCGCGATCGGCGGGATCGACGTCGCGGTGCTCTCCGGGCTGCGGGTGCTGATCCACTCAGGCAAGGGTCCCGTGCCAGGAGTCATCGGTCGGGCAGCCATCCACGTTCTGCCGTCGGACGAGCGCGGCAAGCTGCCGAAGATCGAGAAGCTCTGGATCGACATCGGCGCCAGGAACAAGAAGGCTGCGGAGAAGCTGGTTGCCGTTGGCGACCCGATCACCTTCGATGTCCCGATCTGTGACCTCCAGCAAGATCTGTTGGTATCGCCGGGAGTGGATGACAAGGTGGGCGGCTTTGTCTGCATGGAAGCGCTTCGCTTACTGGCCGGAAAGAAGCTCGATTGCGCGGTGTTCGCTGTAGCGACTGTCCAGGAAGAGGTTGGCTTAAGAGGGGCCATCACCAGTACCTACAGCGTCAACCCGGACGTCGGTATTGCGGTCGATGTGACTCACACGACCGATTACCCGGGCTCGGAGAAGGCCAGCCTCGGCGAGGTCGCGCTGGGCAAGGGGCCCGTCCTCGACCGCGGCTGCAACATCAACCCGGCCCTCTGGCGCCTCCTGGTAGACACTGCGGAGCAGGCGAAGATCCCGGTCCAGATGCTGGCGGCGCCCCGGGGGACGGGCACCGACGCCAATGCCATGCAACTGTCGCGCGGCGGAGTTGCGACGGCCCTGATCGGCATCCCCAACCGCTACATGCACACGCCGTCCGAGGTGATCAGTCTGGGCGACGCGGGCAAGGCTGCGAGGCTCATCGCGGCCACCGTCAAGAAGATCAACTCGGGCGTGAGCTTCATCCCCGGGTAGCGTCCAATGATGGAATCAGGACCCGGCACGGCGAGTCGGAGGAGCCCCCTCTGGGGGGCGTCTCTTGCCGGGCTGGCGGCGATCCTGCTTGGCGCTGGGGTGGCCGGAGCCGGGGAGATCGAGCGCAACATCGAGGCTCTCGTGGGCAGAGCCGCCGCCGAGTTGATGGCCCGGGAGTACGGTACGATCGATAACCCTCTGCTGAAGGAGTGGGTGAACCGGACCGGGCAGCGTGTCGCCGCCCAGTGTCCCCGCCAGGAGTTCCCGTACCGCTTCCGCATTCTCGACACCCCCCAACGCAACGCCTACGCGCTCCCCGGGGCCCATATCTTCGTAACCCGCGGCCTGCTGGCTGGTCTTGGCTCAGACGACGAGTTGGCGGCTATCCTGGGCCACGAGGTGGGTCACGTCGGTGACCGGGACTTCCAACGCGTTGTTGCTCGCCAGTTGATGTTCCTGGGTGTGGGGGTCATCATTGAGAGAGCCGACCACGAAGAGCTACTGACCCCCTTGCGTGTCGTTCAGCTGTTCAACACGTTGCGCCATTCGCGACGCCAGGAGGACCAGGCTGACCAGCGTGGCGTCGAGTACGCGTTCGCGGCGCGCTACGACCCGGTAGCGCTGACCGCCTTTCACGAGGCCATCCTCGGCAAGCGCTCTCACCCGCGGGCGTGGTACGAGGGAGTCCTCGACACCCACCCGGATGCGTACAAGCGGCTCGTGCGCTGTCGTGAACGGAGTCGGCGGCTGAAGTGCGAGCAGCCCGAGAATCTGGCGGTGCTCGCCGAAGACCTCCATCTCCGCTACCGGTACGGGGCGGCCCTGGAGAACTACACGCTGCTGGCCGAGGTCGAGCCCGCCAGCACTCGTCCCCTCCTCGGCCTCGCGCGCCTCCACCTGGCTCGCGGCGAGCCGGACCTCTGCATTGAGAGGTGCCGGGCGACGCTGGCCCTCAATCCGGACGACCCTGATGCGAGGGCGCTGCTGGGCAAGGCTGAGTTGGCCCGCCAAGACGGGCCGCAAGCGTCGCGGGACCGACCCCCGCCGACCCGGGGGCCCCGCGATCGATCGCGACCTTCGATGGATCTGGAGTGGCAAGTGATCGATCGACTGGGCGAGCTTGGGCGGCGACTGGCCGAGGACCGGAAGTTCAATGATGCGCTCTCGTGGGCTCAGGCATGGCGCCCGGAGACGGGTGATTGGCGCTGGCTCTACGTCTTGGCCAAGACGCGGCTCCTGCTGATGGCGGCTGACCGCCTCCGGTGGAAGGTGGCGGAGGTCGGCGGCCTGGCGGCGAGCGGGGCGCGCGCCTGGGATGATCTGGGCCGGCCACCCGACGACGGGGCGGAAGCCAAGGAGGCGATAATGTGGTACAATGGGGGCGCCCGAGCCGCCGTGCGTGGTGCCGAAGAGCTCGCAATAGCGATGGACCTTCTGCCGCCGGTGCTGGCGACACTGGCCCTGACCGGATCGCGTGATCCCTTCGGCCGGATGAGCAGCTCGCGGTTCGCGCTGATGGAGACCGATCTGCTCATCGCCGAGGCACATGCGCGCAGGGCGCTGGAGCTGTGTCGGGCCGCCGCTCGGGATGTGGCGGCCGCTGAAGTGAGGCGGCTGGCGCTAGCTCTGGGGCAGCTCGCACGGCGCGCTGACGGGCCACGCGTCGTGCTCTGCGAGGGGCTGGCCGGGGTCCGCCTTGGCAAGTCGCCGGAGCAGGTCAGCGGACGGGCGGTGGAGGCCGGTGGCCTGGGCCTGGCCTGTTGGCGCCTGGCCGATGAGTCGGCACGGGCGCAGACGGCAGGGGCGAGCTCTGACGAGGCGACCTACGAACAGGTCGAGACCGTCCGCATCGTCCTGAAGCTCTTGCTGAAGGAATGCCAGACGGAGACTACCGCTGGCGCAGACGGCGAGCACGGAGGAACGTGATGTGCTCGCAGTAACTGCAGCGTCGCGCCGGCGCACGGACACTGCTTGCCGCTCTCACGCGGGGGAACCCGTTTGAAACTGGCTATCATCTCGGACATCCACGCGAACCTGCCGGCGCTGGAAGCCGTCCTGGCCGACATCCGGAGCGAGAACCCGCACCGGATAGTGTGTCTGGGTGACATTGTGGGATATGGAGCGTCGCCCAACGAGTGCTGCGAACTCGTGCGTGAGGCGAAGGTCATCGCCGTCCGGGGCAATCACGACCTGGTTGCCGTGCAGGAGGGCGGGGAGCGTTGGTTCACACCCGAGGCGCGAGAGTGCATCCTCTGGACTCGCGAGGTACTCGACGAGCGCAACCACAGCATGTTCCAGCACCTTCCGGATGTGCGCCAGGTCGAGCGAGTGACGCTCTGCCATGGCTCCCTGGTCGACCCGGATGAGTACGTGTACTCCTGGCGTCAAGCCCTCTCGAGCTTCTCGCGATTGCCCACGCACGTCGGCTTCCTGGGGCACACCCACTGTGCCTCGTGGTTC
The DNA here is from genome assembly GCA_965602825.1 of uncultured bacterium. Lineage (GTDB taxonomy): Bacteria > Armatimonadota > Zipacnadia > Zipacnadales > VGFC01 > CBFDAZ01. Next base: position 257 of record CBFDAZ010000272.1, on the reverse strand, counting down.
TACCACGAGAGTGACCCGCCACGCGGCGACGGAGAGATGAAGTCGGACGGCGGCACGCTGAAGGTCAACCTCGACGGTCACTACCTGGTCAACCCGGGAGGCGTGGGGCAACCGCGTGACAGCAATCCGAGAGCTGCCTATGCCCTCTACGACGACCAGGTCGAGGAGATCGAGTTCCGGCGGGTCGAGTATGACGTTGAGGCGGCGGCAATGGCGATCGTCGATGCCGGCCTGCCTCGGGGGATGGCCGCCCGTCT
>CBFDAZ010000271.1:0-7046 GCA_965602825.1 uncultured bacterium | reverse complement strand
TCCGGACCGGGACCGGAGTCCAGATCCGCGCCCTTGGCCAGCTGCCGTATCCCCCGATCCACATCCTCCTGCACCAGGTGCGCGTACGTCTCGATCGTCGTCTGCACGTTCGCGTGACGCAGCGCCTTCCGCGTCAGCTCCACGTTCCCCGTCACCCGCAGCAGGCGCGTCGCGAACGTGTGCCTCAGCGTGTGCGGCGTCACCCGCGTGGGAATGCCCGCTCGACGCGCCAGTCGGTGCACGAGTTGGCGCACGTACTCGGTGCTGACCGGGCGGCCGGGCTTGAGGACCTGACCGGGTCCTGCGCCCGCAGTGCCGCTGCTGATCGTGCAGAAGAGCGCTCCGTGGTCCAGGCCCAGCTCTGACCGTGCCTCCAGCCACACCCCGACTGCAGCTGCCGCTCTTCTGGTGAGCGCCACTCGGCCCGGCTTACCCCCCTTACCCCGCCGGATGTCCACGTGCGTACACGCCTCACCCTCGGTGACGAGGTCGGTGGTGTGCAGCGCCGTTGCCTCGCTCACGCGCAGGCCAGCGTCGGCCATGGCGAGCAGCAGGGCGAGGTTGCGCTTGCCGGTGGGGGTGCGAGCGTTGACGGCGGCTAACAGAGTGTCGAGTTGCTCCTCGGTGACAGCGTCCTGGGCGCGGCTGGTGTGGCGGCGGGATCGGTGGTAGCGAGGCATGGGGACCTCCAGCAGGATGTCGAGATGGGAGGGTTCTCGACATCATACTGGAAAAGCGGGCAGGAAGACATCGGCGATGGCGATAGGGCTGCCGACGGTGGCGACGCACATCGGGGGGTTGGGCGACCTGATCATCGATGGGTACAACGGGTTACTGGCGGAGCCGACAAGCGAGAGCATTGGGAGGTGTTTGAGGAGGCTGGTGGAGAATGGAGAGTTGCGGGAGGTGATGGGGAAGCGAGGGAGGGAGACGGCAGAGGCGTTTGGGCGAGATGTCTGGAGAGGGAGGTGGATGGGGCTGTTACTCGCGTCCCGGTGATCAGAGCTGTGGGTGTGCACGGTGGGTGCCAGTAGATCGGTGCTGATGACACCTGCCGTGCAGACCCACACTTATCTGGGCAGACGAACGGATCCTCAAGGAGCTCGATGCGGACCGCGACCAAGTGGGAGCCTCTGGTGCCCAGGACGAGGTCTTCCTGGACCGAGTCGCCGCCCTCCTCGCGCCCGCCGTATCAGAGATGCAGTGAGATAGGCCGGGCGCGGATGCGCCCGTTGACTGGAGCGTGATGGGCATGGCGAGTGGAACTTCGGCGGTCGCGTTCTTGACGGCGTGCCTGGCGACGGCGACGGGGGGCCAGGAGCTTCCGGCTCATCTGCGGGAGCTCAAGGTAGATGGCACCTGGCATCCGACCGCGGACGTCGCAGCCGGGGCCGGATGGCAAGTGGACGGGGGGCGCTTGCGCCTGGACGCACCGGCGGGCGTGGACGGGGAATGGGCCATTCGCCGGGACGAGCCACTGCCGGACGGCGGGTGGACGGTGGACATCTGGTGCGTCCAGTACCGGGACCCGGGATGGGCCGAGCTGGAGCTGACGATCGGCGACCGCGAGAGCGAGGCAGGCTTCTGCCTCCTGTTCGTGGAGCCCGGATGGAGCCGGGGCCAGGTCAGGCTCTACGCCGAGTGGCCCAGGCACCAGAACTACTCAGCCTCGGAGCGCCTGGACGGCGCCGGCGGCCCAGTGCTGTGGGTGAGGTTGGCGCACGATCCAGAGACCGGGGCAACGTGGATTGCCGCGAACGGGCAGCCCGTGCGGATGCGAGATGGGCAGCCGCAGATCCCCACGGGCCCGCTCGGCTTCCGCGTGGAGGTGGGGCGCAGCCCGGACCGCGACCGGACGCTGGAGGTCGCGGGCTTCACTGTGGGATCGTACACCGAGCCGCCCTCGGCCCGTGTGCCCGGACCGGCTGTCCGAGGCTGGGAGATCGCGCCTGATGCCGCCGGGCTCCAAGGAACCGAGGGTATTGCCGCGCGGCTCGCCGCCCTGAGCGCCGATGCGGCCTTGAGCGGCCCGGCTCGGGCGCACGCGCTCGCGGCCCGCGCACTGCTCGAGCGGACCCAGGCCGGCGCCATCACTGATGGCTGCTGGGGACAGGTAGCCGCATTCCTCGACGCGGCGTCGACCGATGCGGATGCCGCACTGCACCTGCTGCCCGTGCTGGCCGCGACGTGTGCCGGGACTGATCGGGCCGATCAGGTGGCGGGATGGACGGATACCGTGCTCGAATCAGCGCCGGCCGCGGTGAGACCGGGCGCATCGGGCGCAGAGAGACTGCTGCGGAGGGCCGGGCTCCTGGACCCGGCGCGCGCTGCCGTGGCGTCGCTCGGCAGGAAGCTCACGCCGAGCCTGGTGACCAAATGGTGTGATGATCTCCGCGCTGACGCGCCCGAGCTGGCGTTTTCTCTCTGGTGCGGGCAGTCCTCCGAGGCCGACCTGAAGGCCCGCCAGGCAGGGATCACATGGCTGCTCCCCGAGATCCGCAAGACGGCACCGAACTACCCGACGCTCATGACCGACTACCTGCGGGACCTCGGCGCGCATAACGACGGGCCCGGGGAAGAGCCCGACCGGACGCTCTCCTTCGCGGCGTACCGGTTGGCCCCGATCGAGCCGGAGACAGCCATGGACCTGTGGCGGTCGATCGCGGCGCCGGAAGTCAAGGCGACTACGCTCGACCACATGGCCGATGGGATGGCCGGTGCGGATGCGACGGAGCTTGACAGGCTGATCGAGGTCTCATTCAAGCGGGCCATTGCCGACTTCACCCCCTCGAAGCGCCGGGACAGCCCCGTCCACCTTCTGCTCCGGCTGGCCGACTGGTACGTCTCACGGGAGCGCACGGATGAAGCCGCATCCGTCCTGCGGGATGCCAGCGGGAAGCGTGGGCAGACGCCGCAGGTCCGGTTCTCCGACGCCTTTGGCATCTGCCGCCGCATGCGGGACCTGGACCTGCCGGAGGCCGAAGAGCTGTGGCCGGAGGCAGTCGAGACCGGGAAAGCGCTCGACGCCGCCTATACGGGCCCCGAGCATGGCGGCATCGTGTACATAGCGGCAACCACCGTCATCGTTCGGGAACTGATGCAGCGCGGCCGCCTGGAGGAGGCCCTGACGGCCGCGCAGACGCTGCCGTTGCACCTGCCGATGAACCGATCGAACTGCTTCGCGGCGATCATCCGAGAGGTGGTCGAGGACGATCCCGCGCGTGCCCTGGAGCTGCTGCCGGAGGTGACCTTCGACAAGGTGCGACCGGGACTGATCTCCGAGCTGGCAGTCAGGCTCGCACCGACCGACCGGGCGAAGGCCCTGGAGCTGATCCGGGAGCTTCCTGAAATGGGCCAGAAGGCGCAGAGGCTGCGCATCGCCCGAGCAACCGACGAGGAGTGGACCGAGGAGTTGGCGCGCCTGCAGGCGGAGGTGTTGGCACACGGCGTGCGCGCCGTCGCCAACCGGCCGGACAAGTGGAGCGTGCGGAACTACAGCTTGCGGGTCCTCCTGGAGCTTGGGCCGCCGGAGCTTGACTCAGCCGCTGATGCGCTGGCAGAGGACCCCGAGATGCTGGCCCACCAACTGCTGGCCTCCGTGGTCACATGGGCCGGCCTCGCTGAGACGGACCTCTGGCGGCGCTACGACGCCTCCTACGGCCACGAGCTGTGGAGCATACCGTGGGGCGTCGCCCACCTCGAGGACGCCATTCGGGCGCAAGAAGGTGAGTAACACTCTCCCCGGCATGCCGTCTAGCCCTCCGGTCACTGGCCTGAGGTGGCAGCTCGGCCAGAGCCAGCTCTCGGAGGGTAACGGCCCCCTCGCCTACCAGGCGACCCGGTAACGCCCGGCACCCTCCAGCCCCACGCTGAACACGAGCCGTCCGTCCGTCACCTCTGTCGGCACGTCGCCCAGGTCCTCGAGGGTGAGCGCGGCAAGCGCCGTGACCTTTGCGCCGCCCGCATCCACCGACCGGCCGGCAAGCGCCTTGAGGTCGAGCGCGACGGTGAACTCCTTGTCGCGCGGGTAGGGGAACACGACCAGTCCGTCCTCGCCACGGTTGACCTTCACCGAGCCGTCGGTGGCGATCGTGCCGAAGTCGACCCGCGTGCCCTCCGGGTTCAGGTTCACGCCGAAGTCGGCTCGTGTGGACTGGTACGCCTCCCTCTCCGCATTCAGGTCCGCGAGCGTGGTGTCGGTGATACGATCCCCATCGCGCTCGAGCAGGAGACGGCCAATGAGGATCCTGGCGCCGCCAGCATCAAGGCCCCTGAGCGGCACGCGTGGCCCCTTGTGCAGGCCGATCACAAGGTCGTAGGTGTCGAACTTGTCGCCTGGGACCTCGATCTCGTAAGGGCCGTCGGTGATGGTCTGGCCAGGCTGCCACTGGCTGGTAGGCGTAGGCGGTGCGTGGTCTTGCTGGAAGACGATTTCATCCCCGGTCTGGCTGGCCCCGCTGGTGAAGTGCACGAAGCAGTGGTAGTCATCATCGAGGGTGTCGTTCACTACCCACTCATACGCCACGCGGATCTTGTTCTCGCCGAGGTACTCGAACTTAGCCAGGCAAGGCTCGACGTCGACGCCGCGCTGACGGTAGGGCATGTGGAAGTATGTCCGCGCATCGACGAACACGAACTCAGGGCACGCGGCGTAGTCGGCCAGCGTGCCGTCCTGCAGCGCCGTCCAAACCTCCGTCTGCGGGCCGAGGGCGAGTGTGCCCCACTGCAGTAGTGTCCGGCCTCTGACCGTCCACGGCTCCTCGGACCAGTTCACCCAGACCGTCAGGCCGCTGTCGTACGTGATCTGCTGGCGGGATCGCTCATTCATCGCGAGGGCGACGCTGGCCGAGAGGAGCTGGCCGTCGATCTCGTAGCTGATCTCGGTGGCCTTCGCCGTCCCATGCAGCCGCTGGACGGGGTGCATCATGTGGTGTTCCTTGGCGACCCATTGCATGTTGTCCGTCGAGACGTTCCCGATGAACCCCGCGTGGCCATAGGCCATCTCCTGGGCGCGGTACTTGTCAACATCCTCGACGGTGCCCACGTCGAAACCGAACCCCATCCCGTACCCCTGCTCGAACCAGCGCTCGTAGTAGCCCATGCCATGGTTGACCATCTGCGGGTGCAGCTTCAGCAGATCGAAGTCGAGGAAGGGCGTGTGGTTCTCGCCGCCGGCGACCTGGGCTTCGGTGCCATCCACCTTGCCAGCCCAGTAGAAGTGGTTGGCGCCCTCACCGAAGAGAGGGCCCTCATGCGTGTCCCGCATGAACCGGAAGAGCTCCGAGTCATGCTCCACCTTCGAGCGGGCCATAGCGGCCATGGGCTGGTCGGCGTCGTGGTCGAGCTGGTGCCACGGGGGAACGCAGGTGTGGACGTCGAGGTACGCCGCATTCGTGCCGAACCTACGGTGGATTTCCGGGGCGTTCTGCTTCGCATACTCAAGCGCGCGGTTGCACTTCAGGCCGAAGCTCTGGACGCCCGTGCCGCGGTTGAACCAGGCGGGCGAGAAGGAGCCGTCCGCGCGGAGCACGGCAGCTGTCTCGTCATAGGATGGAGCATCCGGATAGAGGTCGATGTAGTTCTCGTGGAGCGACCACACATACCCGCATTCGTTGGCGGCCTTACCGAACTCGATCATCCCCTCATCGCCCCCGAAGGCCGGATTGGCGGGCAAATGATCGGGCAGCTTCACGTCATACCCGTAGCGCTGCCAGGCGTGAGAGATGATCGCCAGGTGGTCGACGCCGTTGTCCTTCAGCGCGCGGAGGTTCTCGGCATCGCCCGCGTAGGTCCCCCTGTGATGCTCCCAGATGTCGAGCATGATGCGCGGCCCGAGGAGATCGAGATACGGCGAGGGCGGATTGGGGATATTGGGCAGGACTTCCTGGACGTATGACGAGACGGCAACGTAGCCTGACTCGGTGAGGGGATTCCGCGTACCGTCCGTCTTCGTGTGGTACGACGCCTCGCCCTGCGGGCACGCTGAGGCGTTGGACCGCGTCCAGTCGAGGTACCGGCACACGAACAGATTCTCGAGCGGCAGGTAGTCGAGGCTGCCGAGCAGGTAGGGGACGCCGATGGTCCGCCGCAGAGGCGCATCCCCGACGTGGCCGAGAGACAAGCCCGTGAGGATGGGCTCTTCGCAGCTTGCCTCAACTGTCAGCGCGTTGCCATCGGCACCGAACCGCCAGTCAACGCGCAAGCTCCTATCCCCAACGTCGTAGTCCCACGCGACCTTGATTGCGTTCGCCGTGTCCTCGAACTCGATGCTGTGGGCCCGTCCGCCACTGGCGCGCACAGATGGAGCTGAATCGCCGTCGGGCCCAGCGATCGTGACTCCGCCGCCAAGGGCGGGCTTGAAGGGCGTGCCATCGCGGAACTGGGCGGTGAAGTCATCCAGAGTGCCCGTGTCGGGTGTGTACCTGTACGTGACGGGGCCGCCCAGGCCGCGGCACCTGAAATCGTATCCCCCTCCCACGCCGCCCACCCCTCCACCTTCCGGCACGAAGGCGGACGGGACGACGCCCCTCTCGGGATCGTTACTGAGCTTGGTCAGGTCTCCCCTGTGCCGGTACATCGCGTAGGTCAGGCTGGAGGTCAGCGTGCGGAGGAGCTCCTGGCGGCTCTGTGTCTCAGCCCCAACCGCAATCCTGGCGTCGCCGAAGTAGGAGTAGTCCCACGACGCGCTGTTGGCCGGGCCCGGCTCGGTCTGCAGGCGGAGGAGGACCTCCTCACCCGCGAACTCCGAGAGATCGAACTGGTGGTCGCTCCACTCGGCCCTGTCCTGGTGGGCGCGCATGAGTTCGCGCTCTTCGCCCTCGGCCGTCAGGTGGCAACTGAACGTGACGCCATCGCTCCGGTCCGGCGCGGCCATGTCGGGCCGCATGGCGATGCCGAAGGAGAGCTTGATGGGCGTCGTGTCCGGCAACTGCAGGTAGTAATCGACCCAGGCCCTGCCCGCAGGCACACGCCATGGGCTGTGCAGGAGCATGGCATCCCGGCCAAGGACCCGCTCGTGCGGCACGTACGATATGCCGCTCGTCGCC